>NZ_LPWD01000470.1 GCF_001723295.1 Methyloceanibacter marginalis | reverse complement strand
CTACGAGATCGCGCGTGACGGTGTCCGCAACACGGTGCCTCTGATCCACGACCATCTTCTGCTGCCCACGAGCGCCGCTCCGAATTCTTGGTCGTCGGGGGCAAGCCCGGCGAGTACATCTTCCGCACGCGGGAGATCGACATGGGGCCTGCGGGCGATCCGCACCCGAAGACCACGCTGGCGACGCTGGTTGTGAGCGGAGCCGAACAGACAAAGCTGAAGCTGCCGGACGTCTTTCCGGAGCTGCAAGACCTGAGAACCGCCACGCCGTGTTGCAAGCGCACGTTCGATTTCTCCGAAACCGGCAACGGCGATCAGTTCTGCATCAACAACGTCCAAACCGACATGAGCGAGGTCAACACGTCGGTCCGGATCGGCTGCGTCGAGGAATGGACGGTCAATAATTGCTCAGCGGAGAACCACGTCTTCCATCACCATCAGCTGCAGTTTCAGGTGATCAAGAAGAACGGCAAGGACGTGCCGTTCACCGGCTGGCAGGACACGGTGAACCTCGATTTCCGGGCGGCGGACAAAGCTCATCCCAATCGCTGCAAGTGCGACGACGACGGCAACTGCACTGGCTGCACGTGCCCGACCGCCGAGGACCCGCACGGCTCCGTGGTGGTGCTCGTCCCGTTCCTCGATCCGGTGATCGAAGGCAAAGCCGTCTATCACTGCCACATCGGCGAGCACGAGGATAACGGCATGATGCAGGTCATCAGCATGTCCCCCGATGCCGGACGCTGCGAGGCGGGCACGCCCTCCAATATCGACCGCTTGAAGATGTCGCCAAAGGACCGGGCGCTCTGCAAGCCGAGCGGAAAATACAAGCACCACGAAGACGATCACGGCGACGGCGATGACGACGATCACGCAGCCTGGGAGCGGTTCGAGCGGGACCTGCGGGCCAGCTGGTGCCGTCCGGCAGAAACGCGCGCCACAGCGCAGGCAAACTATTCGCTATGGCAACGCTAGATCATGGATTTCGTCTAGCTAGACAGGGACTTTGGGCGTGGAGCGCGGCGCTCCTTCTCGCCCTGGCGGCGGCGTCGCCGGTGCAGGCTCAAGACCAGACGTTCTGGACGCGGGACACGGTCACGGGCGATTGGGGCGGCGCGCGGACCAGACTCTCCAACAATGGCATCGATTGGAGCCTCACCTATACGGGCGAGGTCTTCGGCAATCTGTCAGGCGGAATTGAAACCGGCGCCGCCTATGAGGACCTCATCAGCCTCGAGGTGGACACCGATCTTGAAAAGCTGATGGGCTGGAAAGGCGGCACCGCCCATGTCTCGCTCTACCAGATCGACGACGGCGGCAGGAACGCCGCGGATTTGGTGGGCTCGATCTCCGATCCCAGCAACATCGATGCGCGGCCGACATTCCGCTTGTTCACGTTGTGGGTCCAGCAGCAGCTCGGCGACACAGGGTCCTTTCGCGTGGGGCAGCTCGCCGCCGACGACGAGTTTCTGATCAGCGACACAGCTGCGGCCCTGATCAACGGCACGTTCGGCTGGGCCAATATCGTCGCCGCCAACTTGCCGGGCGGCGGTCCCGGGTATCCTCTGGCGACTCCAGGCGCACGCCTCGAGCTCGATCCCTCGGACGAGTCAAGTGGTCGGCCGTGTTCAGCGGCGATCCGGCCGGAGACTGTCCACCCGATGAGGACCCGCAAGCCTGCGGACCCGCATGGCACGACCTTCAGCTTCACGGGCGGCGCGCTTTTCATGAGCGAAATTCAGTACCGGCCAGGCGCGTCCGCAAAGGACGACGGCGCTCAGTCGGCCTATAGGCTCGGCGGCTGGTACCATACGGCGGATTTCGCCGATCTGGAGCTTGGCAACGGCAATAAGGGACAACGCGTTTCCCTTGCCGTCGATCCTTCCGACCCGATCGAGCACCAAGGCAATTGGGGCCTCTATGGGGTGGTGGACCAGGTCGTCTGGCAGAACGGTGCGTCCAATATCACGCTGTTCTGGCGCGGCAGTGTGGTGCCCGCCGACCGCAATCTTCTGTCGTGGTACATGGACGGCGGCTTCGGCATTACCGCACCGTTTCGTGAGCGCCCCGACGACGTTCTCACCTTCGGCGTTGCCTACTCGAATATCAGTCCCGACGCCTCCGCCCTCGATCTCGCCACGCGACGCATCGCAGGATCGTCCTATCCGATCCGCAACGGCGAAACAGCGTTCGAGTTGAGCTACACGGCACAGATCACGCCCTGGTGGACCCTTCAGCCGGACCTGCAATACATCGTCCATCCCGGAGGGAACGTGCCGGATCCGGACGATCCGAGCCACGTCATCGAGAACAGCGTCCTGGTGGGATTGCGGACGACAGTCGCCTTTTGAGGTCAAGGCAACACTCGCGCGTAACCGCGGCGAACGGCCCCCCGGGCGCCACCTTTCGGATCGGCGGCAGGCGCGCTACCATGGTCCCCTCGGCGTCGAGGGATCATCGAATTTCCGTCCGGGCGCGGGCTTTCCTTGGGGGGTCACCGTCCATTTTGTGCCACGGAATCATGCGCCTCTTGGCCCGTCCGCATGAGCAAACTGGAAGCCTGGAAATCTCTCCCGCATGGTCACTCGCTCCTTTCTCCGCCGCAGCTTTTCCCTCTCCGTGAACGGCGCGGCCTTCGCCGGCGCCATAGCCGCCCTCCTTCTGTCGCTCTCATCGGGCGCCGCGCAGGCCCAGTTCAACCCCTATCGCGTGTTCACCGATAGCGGGCCCGTGACCCAGGAAGAGAAGGACCGCCGCCAGGCCGAACGCGACGCGCTGCGCGACCGCATCAGCCCGCAATTCCGGATGGACGTGCCGTTCGTGAGCGAGGCCTCGGTCCAGGGCTTGGAGGCGGCCATCGGGCGCTATCGCCAGATTGTGGCGGCCGGCGGCTGGCCGATGGTGCGCGGGGACACGACGCTGCGGCCGGGCGACAGCAGCGCGGAGATCGTCACGATCCGCCAGCATCTCATCATGGAGGGCGATCTGCCGCCGGGCTCCGGCACGAGCGGGCGCTTTGACGATGAGTTTCGCGATGGGCTCACGCGGTTCCAGATTCGCAACGGCCTGCGCGTCTCCGGGTTCCTCGATCAGCGCACCTTGAAGGCGCTCAACGTGCCGGCGCGCGAACGCCTGCGTCAGCTCGAGGCCAACCTGCCCCGCGTCAAGCAGCTGATGAAGATCAACCGATCGCCGCGCTACGTGCTGGTCAACGTGCCGGCCTATACGGCGCAAGCGGTGCAGAAGGGTCAGCTCGCGCTCGACAGCGCCGTCGTCGTCGGCAAGCCTTCGCGGGCCACGCCTCAGGTCGACGCCAAGATCGTGGAGGTGAATTTCTTCCCGGTGTGGAGCGTGCCGGACAGCATCGCCCGCAAGGACCTCATTCCGGCCATCCGCAAGGACATGTCCTATTTCTACGACAACCGGTTCAATGTCAGCCGAACCTGGGGATCGGCGCCGCTCGACCCTCAGCAGGTGGATTGGATGTCGCCGCAAGTGGCCAGCTACAAGTTCCGCCAGGACCCGGGTCCGCAGAACGCGCTCGGTCTGGTGCGCATCAACATGCCCAATAAGCATGCCGTCTATATGCACGACACGCCCCTGAAGCGGCTGTTCAATCAGAGCCAGCGGGCCTTCAGCTCGGGCTGCGTCCGGGTGGAAAGCGTGTGGGAGCTCGTGGCTTGGCTGTTGGGTCCTCAAGGCTGGGACCTGGCAAAGGTCGAGACGCAGGTGGCGAGCGGGGAAAAGAAGAACGTCAAGCTGCGCAGCGCCGTCCCCGTGCATTTCGTCTATCTGACGGCCTTCGCCAATAGCCGCGGCGTCGCCCAGTTCCGGCCCGACATCTACGGCCAGGATGCCGCCGACGACGGTTTCGACGATCAGCCTGATGCGCTGGTCGTCTCGGAGAGCCGCGCCGTCACGCCTTAAGGCAGATCAAACTTTTTCATGGTTTTGGTTGCTATTGCCGCACGGCGACCGACCGCCGCACGCGACACCACGGCGCAACATGGGCCGGGCAGGCGGTCATAAAAGGGGACGAGGAGCAATGCGGCAAGGGACGAATACGGTGAGAGCATTCCATTCGGAGGAGGGCTTGGTTCGGATGACGAGGCTGCGTCTGATCGAGATCGGCGTAGCCGTCGTGCTGACCATGGTCGCCCTTCTGTTCGTCGCCTGGACGGCCTGGGCGGCGGAGGCCCATGGCATCAGCGTCACCGATGCCTGGGCGCGGCCGACCATCGGCCAGGGCCGAACCACGGCGGCCTACCTGACCATCACCAACGAAGGCGCCACGGACGACGTGCTCAAGGCGGTAAAATCCCCCAGCGCCGAGCGCGTCGAGCTACACGAGACCAAGATGACCGGGGACGGCGTCATGCAGATGCGCCCTCTCGAAGACGGTTTGCCCATCCCGGCGGGGGCCACCGCCGAACTCAAGCCAGGCGGGGCCCATGTGATGGTCATGGGGTTGGACGGTGAGCTCGCCGCGGGCGCAGTCTTCCCTCGACGCTCGAATTCGCCGAGGCGGGTTCGGTCGATATCGTGGTGCCGGTAGGCAAAGGCGCCGGTGGCGATCACGCCCACCACTGAAGGCTATTTCGGTTCGCTGCCGTCCGGGTCGTCGAAGCCGGTCAGCCTGCAGGTATAGACGAGGCGTGCCTCGTTCTGCACCAGCGGCACGCGTTTGGCCGGAAACGCTGTGACGTTGGCGAACGCGCCCGTGACGCGCGGAGGGCACGGCGTCAACGACACATAGAGGATCGGCTCCCGCGTGCTCGCGCCAAAGGGCCGCGTCATCTCGTAGTGATCATGAGGCGCGCCGCCAGGATGCCACACTACGAGCGGCACCTGTGAGTCCCGTAGGTAGTAAAGCAACTCCGCCGCCATCTCGCGCGAACCGACAAGGATCGCGCCGTAGCGTTCCTCGGCGAGCCGCTCGCGCACCACGCCGGCTGTGTCCTCCCAGCCAAGCGATGAGCGCAGAAACTTGAGTTGCTCGAACATGGGCCAGGTGCGCGCGAAGGCTGGCGCCGTCGCGATCGCCGCCGCCAGAATGAGGTGTAGACCAAACGAGACATTGAATAGACGCTGCCGTCCCCCTTCGAGCAGGACGGCGGTGACGAAGACGCTGGCCGCGGGGTAGGCCGTCGCGGCCCAATTGCCATGCGCGCGCGACAGCAAAGCCTGCACGACGAGGAGTGCGAGAACCGGCAGCGCGAAGCAAAGCAGCAAGGTCTTGTTCGGATCGCTTGGCCCACGCAACTGCCGAAACCCGGCGCGGGCCAGCACGACAAGCAGGATAGGGCCGAACAAACCGAATTGCGCCCCGAGAAACTCGAGCAGCGCGACGGGGTGAACGTAAGGAGATTGCAACCGATATTGGCGCCGGTGTGCTTTGCCGTCGGGAAGCCGTGCTCGGCGTTCCACACGATGTTGGGCGAGAACAGCGCCAGCGCGATAGCCATGGCGATGATGACGCGGCCGCCCTTGAGGGCCTCGCGCGCCTCGCGGGACATCGCGGCGTGGCAGGCGATGCAGACCAGCGCGTAAATCATTGCCTGTTTGGCGAGAAGGCCGATGCCGATCGCCGCGCCGAGCAGAATGGCGAAGCCCATGCTTTGCCGTTTCACCAGCATGACCCAGAAAAAGAGCATGACGGTCCATAGGAAGATCAACGGCGCGTCGGTGGTGATGAGCAGCGAAGCGTAGGAGACACCGGGCAGCGTGACGAAGACGAGTGCCGCCCAGAAACCGATCCGCGCATCGAACAACGTTCGGCCCGTGAGGAAGAGCATGAAGCCGGAGAGTGTGTAGAGGAGGGGGGAGGCGGCGCGAACGCATGCTTCCGACTGTCCGCAGACCTCGCCTGCGGCGCGGATGACCCAAGCGATGAGCGGTGGCTTCGAAAAGTAGCCAAACGCAAAGTCGCGGGACCAGCTCCAGTACTGGGCCTCGTCCATGACCAGGTCGATCTGCGCCGCCTTCAGCGCCGCAAGCCGAAAGGCGAGGAGGACAGAAAGGCAGGCGGCCGTGAGGAGCAGGTAGCCCCCGTCCGAGAGCGACCGCTCTCGGCCCCTATAGGATACTTGCGTAAGATCTCCGGTGTGCACCGCCGTCGTTCCCGCTTGAGCGCTCTCCCAGTCGCGCCGATTTGGCATGGCTGTTTGTCACCTGCATGTCACCCAGGTCGGGTCATTCATCGGCGCGTAAAATCGGGTCTCACAATCGGCCTTCGCGTTCCGTTTCACGTGTTTTGGGTGTGCCAAGGCGAAGCCATGCGTCTTTCCGTTGTCATTCCCGCGTTCAACGAGGAGGGCAATATCGGCCGTCTGATCGAAGAGACCTACGCCGCCGTGCCCGAGACCATGCTCGGCGAGGTAATCGTGGTCGACGACGCGAGCGACGACGGAACCGGAGCCGAAATCAAGGCTCTGATCCCCCGTTACGACTCGTTGCGTTATATGAGACATGAACGCCGGGCCGGCCAAAGCGCCGCTTTGCGGACAGCGGTGCTCGCCGCGCGCTTCCCCGCCGTCGCCGCCATGGACGGGGACGGCCAGAACGATCCGCACGATATTGCCGGCCTCTTCGAGCGTCTCGGCGCCCCCGGCAAGGAGCCGGCGCTGGTCGGCGGCTTACGGGCGTCGCGCAAGGACACAGGCTCGAAGCGCTTGGCTTCGCGGTTCGCCAACTGGCTGCGGGACAAGGTGCTGGACGACGGCTGCCCCGACACGGGCTGCGGGCTCAAGGTCTATCAGCGCGAGGTCTTTGTCCGGCTGCCCTACTTCACCAGCATGCACCGCTATCTGCCGGCATTCTTTCTGACGTATGGGCACCAGGTGGTTTACGCGCCGGTGAACGATCGCCCGCGGCTCGCGGGCAGGTCAAAATACACCAATCTGGGCCGCGCGTTGATCGGCCTCTACGACCTCGTCGGGGTCAGCTGGTTGCGCAAGCGCACGGCGATCGTGCCCTTGGCCGAGCAGGCCGAGGGAACGGTCGGTGCGGACGTTTATGTCATGAGTCAGAGGGGGTAACGGACATGTCGGGGGGAAGTCTCGTGCAATGGTGGGTGGACACGCCGACCTCGGAGCTCGTTTGGATCGGCGTGGGGCTGTTCGCGCAGACCATGTTCTCCATGCGCTTCCTCCTTCAGTGGATCGCCACGGAGCGCGCCCGCGCCAGCATCGTGCCGGAGACCTTCTGGTATTTCAGCTTCGCGGGCGGCCTGCTTTTGCTGAGCTACGCCATCTACCGGATGGATCCTGTGTTCATCCTCGGCCAGGCCACCGGGCTCGTCATCTATTCGCGCAATATCTACTTTATCTGGTTGGGTAAGCGGGTGTTGGGCCCGCCGGAAGTGGCCTAAGCGGGGCAGGCCGAACCGGCTTCGGATCGAGGGGGGCTCGATCTTGCAAATGCGCTATTTCACGCTGTGCGAACAGGCCGTGCTGGCCCTGTCGCTGTTGGCGATCGGATTTCTCCTGATCGATCCGTTCATGCTGGAGCGCGCCGGGAGGCTCTCGGACAGCGCCTGCGATTTCTTCAAATTCGTCACGGATCTCGGCCGGTCCCACTGGATGCTGTTCCCTACGGCAGCGATCCTCGTCTTCGCTATCGTCATGCGGCGCCGGCATCTCGGCTTTCGCAACGAGGCGGCCTATGGACTGATGATCAGCGCGACCGGGTTCGCCTTTGTCAGCATCGCGGGCGCGGGACTTGTCGCGGTTCTCTTGAAGAACATTCTCGGCCGCGCACGGCCCAAGCTGTTCGACACTGTGGGCCATTTCGACTTTCAGTTCTTCGCCTTCGAGTCGGACTACGTGTCCATTCCCTCCGGGCATGCGACGTCCATCTTCGCTTTCGCCGCTGTGATCGGAATCTTCTGGCCCCGGGGACGATTGCTGCTCTACACGCTCGCGGCCTGGATCGCGCTGAGCCGCGTCCTGATCGGCGTCCACTATTTCACCGATGCGGTGCTCGGCGCGATTCTGGGCATCTCCTTCCCCTTCCTGGTGCGCGACCGGTTCGCGGCGCGGCGCTGGCTGTTCGAATATGCGCCCGGCGGCGGGTACCGCTTGCGCGCGCCGCGGGTCCAGGCGTGGCTGAACTGGCCGGAGGCCGTGCGCCGGTCCCAGGCGCATACTGGCCAGGCCGCCGCCGGCAGGCCGTCGCGGCCGGTCTCCTTCGACGGCCGGCTGCGCGGGGCCTGAACCGGCTTACGCTTTACAAACTCAAGGAAAATCCCCATATAGGGGCAGTCGCGCCGCGGACCGTCCTGGACCCGATCCGGCGCTTCACATCTTCTCCGAACCTGTTATAGGTTCCCCCCTTTCGCGGCGGCTCCTTTCGGATGCCATGCGCCGCGTGAGGCAGAGGCCCTCACTCGAAGGCCTTCAAAATTGACGCGGGGTGGAGCAGCCCGGTAGCTCGTCAGGCTCATAACCTGAAGGTCGTAGGTTCAAATCCTACCCCCGCAACCAATTTTTGCTTTAAATCATGGTGTTACAAGATTTATCCACCCCACATTGAGGCGCGGCCTCAAGGGGTGGGACGCATCAACGACACGCGAAGAGTTTGGGCGGCTTAGATGAGCCGCAGAGTTCGACGATCGGTTGCTCTAAGGTCGCTTGTAGCCAGTGAACTGGGCGCGGACGAGATTTTGACCGTAGACGAAGCTGCGTAACAGCACGCCAGCAATGTGAACGCCGATGACGCCGAGAGCCGCATAGGCGAGCCCTTCGTGCCACGCATCCAACGTCTCCCAACCGTCAAGCCAGCGGCCGTGTGCGGCGATGCCCGTCAGGACCGTCGCGGCAAGAAGCCCCAGCATCGACAAGATCACGTAGCCGCCGCCCGGGCTGTGGCCGGTATAGCGCTCGTGCTGGCGAAGGTGCAGAAGATCCCGGACGTAGCGGAAGACCGTGCGCGGCGGATAGACGAACGCGGCAAACCGTGCGTGACCGGTGCCCAGGAAGCCCCAAGCGATGCGCGCCGCGATCAGCGCGGCTGCGGCATAGCCGGCGTAGACGTGCAGCGCGCGAGGCGCCTCGACCAGATAAGCAATTGCCACGGCGATGACGAGCGCCCAGTGAGCGATCCGCACAAAGGGGTCCCACACATAGACTTCTTGCGGTGGGTTTCTTCGCGGATCGAGCATCGCTGGGCCGGCGCTACTCCGCGGCGCGCAAGTGCTTATTCCGACCCGTTCCCATTTCGTGGCAGCGAATGTCCTGGGTGCCGTGATAACAGAGAGCATTCATGCCGACTTCCACTTAAGGTACACGTGCTTGCGCAACGCCATTGCGAGAAAAACCGCCGAGCCGACGTTCCGTTCCACGGAAATGGACCTCATATACAGAGTGGTCCGAGAACAACGATCAGGGGCACGGTTGGGTCTGTTGCGCGAAAAATAGTTCGGCGGGGAAGAGTGGGCTAAGGCTGGGCCATGCCCTTCCGCGTAGACGATGAGGTGCATCAGGGCCATGGAGAGAAGACACAGCGCCAGGAGGTGCCAAATCCCCATCTTGTAGGAGATCACCGAAACCTCCTCCGTCGGCGCGACGTTGAGCGATAGAAAGAGACCGCCTACCGCCATCAGGAACAGCTCTCCCACATAAGTTCTCTCGATCCGCTGCTTCCCGGGGGCGCCGCCGAGTTGGTTTTGTGCGAGCATCGCGCCAATGCTGGCAGGAAAGAGCTGCATCGAAATTTTCCCGAGGATCTCCTGCAAGGGCATTTCCGCCGTCAAGATCCCAAACAGCCAGAGAAAGGCCGCCCCCGTGCAGGCGCCCACGGCGATTGCGACGAGTGCGTCGGCGACATCGTCGGTCCAATGCACGTTGTTTCTGAAGCCGCCGATGCGTGACAGGCAAACGAGAAGCGGCACCAAGAGCACGAGCAGAAGCGCCAATCGCAGGGGGTCGATATAAAACCCCAGCGACCACAGCTCTTCCGTCATGGTCATCGGCAGCGAGAAGATCAGAGCGCCGGCGAAAGCGCGGCCGAGCCCCGTGGGAAACTCACGGCCTGAGGCGACGTCGGCTGCGGGGGACTGACTTGTCATGATCCAGTGAACTTTGACCGATCTTGCGAGGTCCGGTGCTCCAGAGAGGGGCTGAACCATCTCCGAATGCCCGCCTCGGCATCTCGCGCAAAAAGGAACATCCTCCGCTCCTCTACGTTGAGATCAAAACTGAGGAGCTCCGAATATGGTTCAAGATCTATCCCGAAAAGAAGAGCAAAGAGCTCGCGCCAGGCCTATATGTGGGGTCTGGGAATCGCCGCAATGGTCGCGGTCATCGCCATCGGCGGGCTTGTGCTGACAAATTCCTATGTCGCCCCTGATCGTGCGGGGATGGAGGAAACGACGCAACCTCAAACGGACCTTGTGAACGAGCCCAGCGGCCGGGCCATCGGCGTAGCCACGATCGCCACACGCGACGACCCGGAGCTTGGGACCTACCTAACCGATGGGTTTGGCCGCGCTGTCTATTTGTTCGAGGGTGACGAGCAAGCTGGAGGCCAGGAACAGGCGGAAAGCAAGTGCTACAAGGACTGCGCCAAGGTTTGGCCGCCTGTCACGAGCGCGAGCGCGCCGAAGGCGGAAGGGCAGGTCGACGCGGGGCGGTTAGGTCTCGTCGAACGTCGCGCCGGCTCCGAGCAGGTCACCTATGATGGCTGGCCGCTCTACCATTTCGCCAAGGATTTCGGACCGCGCGAAGCCACCGGTCAGGACGTCGAGGATTTTGGCGCTGAGTGGTATCTCGTGACACCGCAGGGCGAGAAGGTCGGCCACAGGGCGGAAGGCGACGGGTGGCGCCGTGCACCCTACGCTGAGCTTCTTCATTGCAGCGGCATCGATGTTCGTGGCTTGCGCCGCGCAGGGAGCCGAAAGCGGCCCGGGCCATGCCGTGGTGCTGGACGCAGGCCCGTTGGAGCGAGGAGAGTCGTTCGCGTGCAGGATTCCTGTCTCCGTGCGCCACGCCGGTTCGCCACAGCTAAAGCAGGTGAACGTGGTTGCGGAGATCCTGTCCGGAGGCGCGGTGTTGGGTAAGACGGGCTTGGCCTCGGGCCGGCGGCCGATCATCATGAACAGGGAAGAAGGCGGCTTGGATTACGAGCCTGTCCCTCTTCAATTCGAGCTGACGCCTGATCTTTGCCGCCGTGCCGATGGTCTGCGGATCTCCTTCGCGCGCTGTGTTTTTGGTGCGCAGCCTGCAACGGACTGCATCGAGCGAATGCACTTCGCTCAAGCACGCGGCGGCGATCCTCTGTTTCTGCCATTCAGCCAGGAACCGGCGCCAAGCAGCGACTAAGACCCGGCGTGCGGTAGGAACGTGACGAACAGCTGTTGAGGCGGATTCGTTCACCAAGGCCCCTTTGAGACGCCGGCAGAGCGGTGAACATCGCCGTCCGCCGCGTGTTATGACGATGCATGTCTGATTTCGTCTTCGTGCTGACGCTTGCGCTTCTTCCTGTCGGGGGAAACCTCGTCGGGACGCTTCTGGCCGAGAGCGTGCGCACGCCGAGATGGATCGTGGGGGCTGCGCTTCATGCGGCGGCTGGTATTGCCATCGCCGTCGTCAGCATCGACTTGATGCCGCGCATTCTCCCAAGCACCCCGACCTGGGTGCTGATTTCCGCGTTCCTGGCCGGCGCTGCGGTCGCGCTTTCTCTGGCACTTCTGGTGAGAAGGGTGAGGGGCGCGCGTGCATGGATGGTTTCCGTTGCTATTGCCGCCGATCTCTCGAGCGACGGGCTCATGACCGGTGTAGGCGCCGCGGTGGCGAGCGGCCTCGGCCTTTTGATCGCTGTGAGCCAATCGGTGGCGAACATTCCTGGAGGTTTCGCCGCCGCGGTGAGTTTGCAGCAGAACGGCGTCTCCAAGCGTAAGCGTCTGACTGTCGCGGCGATGCTTGCCATCCCGGCGGTCGTGAGCTGCGGACTCGGCTATTGGCTGTTGCGCGACGCGAGCACGATCACACAGAACGCGGCGTTGGCGGCGATCATCGGCATCTTGCTGGTCACGACAGTCGAGGATGTCATTCCCGAAGGAGACGCTTCGCCGCGCCTGCCGCGGTGGGTCTCAACCGTGGCGCTGGCCGGAGGCTTCGTCGGGCTCGCGTTGCTTTCGACCTATCTTGGCTGAGGCTTGTCCAGGTATCGCGGATGCTCACGCGTTTCCCCTGCAGGCGTTCTCAAAAGACCGGCGAGCAGCCAGAGTCCCGCCACGAGGTAGACGGTGCCGCCGACGACAAGCATGAGCAAGCCCCCGAGTTGCTGATCGGCCAAGGCGGCATCGCCCTGATGATGATAGAGGGGACGGGGGCTAGATTGAGCAGGGCGCCGAGCAGCGCCATGTGCATGGAGGTCAGCAGCATACCGATGACCCCGATCGCGGCGCGTCGCTCGCCGCCCCCGGCGGTGCCGACCGCCGACAGCCAAAGTAGTAGACCGACGGCAAGAAAGCTCGCCTGCTCAATGACGAATACCCCAGTGCTGCCCCGGGACGCATCGTGAAGGCCGGGAGCGTGCCAGGCCCACACGACGACGAGTTCGGCGACCGAGGCGAGGATCGGGTTCAAGAGCCCGAGTGAAGCCAAGCGCGCGTCGATTCGGGTGCCGCTGAGGCCCATTGCGATCAGCGGCGCGGCCCCGGCGATGAGGATGAGATGCAAGCCCATATGCGCCGCGAAGCTGGTTCCCGCAAGTTGAGGCAGCGGCCCGAACCAGGCGACGGCGAGGAGGTAAAGGCCGCCGAGAAGGTACACCGTGCGGCTCATCTGCAACTCGATACGAATAGAACCGTCATGCCGACATAGATCGTGGCCACGGCGCTTAGGCCGGCCAGCAGGAACGCCGCCCGGCCGACGAAACGACGGCGGATCGGGAGTGAATTCTCGTCCACCGCCCATTCCGCGTTGAGTGCGCGGCGCCAATCGTCCACGGCCTGGATGCCGGCGACAGCAATCCCGATAAGCGCAATCAACGTTGCCGCACCGATCGCAATCTTGAGAACGTAGAAGTCGGCGACTGGATCGGCAGATTTGGCGCAGAAGATCGCCGCCGTGATGTAGCAGAACAAGAAGTGCACCGCCCAAATCGTCGGGCCGGCGACCAGAGACCAGAGACTGTCTCGATAGTAGAGCCTCACCATGGTCAGTCTCATGCGGCCAGCGGAAACAGGGCCACGAGCATCGGCGCGAGAACGCCGGTGATCGCAGCGAAGTGCCAATAGAGCGTAACGTTGCAGATATCGATGTCGTATCGCGGGGTCAGGCGTCCGGCCAAGCTGCGGGCGAAACAATAGGCCAGCATTATCGCGCCGATGCCGATATGGCCGACGGTCCAAAGCGCCAGTATCCAGACGATGGCGGGATAAGCGTGGAGGCGCGGGTCGAGGCCGTCGACATAAGGCCCGGCGAGAAGAGCCGCCACGGACAGCAGCGCGAGCACGATCGCACCGACCATGGCCAAGCGAGACGCAAAGACCGCACCGGTCAAATTCCAGTACCGGGCGCCGAGTGTCAGCAGCCATGTGCCGACAACGGCGGCGACACCGAGCGCGTAGTAAATCAGCGCCCCTTCGCTCGTGACGTCGTTCGGAAAATCGCTGCGGATCGTCCAATAGAAGAAGTAAGCGAAAATCAGGCTGGCGAAGGCGGCAGCATCGCCGAGCATGGTGATGAACATTGCCCACCAGCCGACGGACTGAGGTCCGGATTGATAGAGCGGCAGGCTCAGGCCGAACCCGACATCCTTCTCGTCTTTTTCGGGAATTTCAGCCGTACCCGTCCATAGCCAAAAGAGCAGGGACGCCAGGGCAAGGATCCCGGCCGCCAGTGTAGGCCAATAGAGGTGGAAGGTTGCCGCGATGAACGCGGCGCCGGTGAAGCCCGCGGTGATCATCGGCAGGAAGGAAGGGCCGGGCACACGCAGACACTGGATCGGCTCCGCGTCGAGAACCGACGTGACCATCGTTTCGCGCCGCAGCTCCTGGGCGTCGGGTAGATAGAACTCGCCGCGATCGACCTTTCCGATGAAGTCCGGGTCCTTCCACAGCGGATATCGGTGCTTCACGACGGGAATCGAGCGCACGCCCCAGGGCTTGTCAGGCATTTCCTCGAGCCATTCGAGCGTCCCGGCGTTCCAGGGATTGCGTTCGCAATAGGGCTGGTTGCCCTTCGGCCGGAGAATGTCGATGACGATCAGTGCGAAACCGGCGGCCAGCGTGAACGCGCCGATTGTGGAGATGAGATTGAGCCAATCCCACCCCAGTCCTTCCGGATAGGTGTAAACGCGGCGCGGCATGCCGCGCAGTCCGGTGAAGTGCATGGGCAGGAAGGCGACGTTGAAGCCGACGAACATCAGCCAGAAGCCGATACGTCCGACCTTCTCCGACAGCGCCTTGGCGGTTACGAAGGGGAAGTAATAGTAGACGCCGGCGATCACCGGAAACAGCATGCCGCCGATCAGCACGTAATGCAGGTGAGCCACGACGAAATAGGTGTCGTGTGCCTGCCAGTCGAATGGCGCCATGGCCACCATCACGCCGCTCAAGCCGCCGAGCACGAAGATGGCGAGCGCGCCTGCCGCGAACAGCATCGGCACGGACCGCACCACCCGCCCGAGCATGACTGTGGCGATGAACGCGAAGAGCTGTACCGCCGTGGGGATCGCGACGGCGGTCGAGGCCGCCGAGAAGAATCCGAGCGAGACCGAGGGCAGCCCCGTCGTGTACATATGATGGACCCAGAGCCCGAAGCTCAGGAAGCCCGTACCGACGGCGGCCAGCACGATCCACGAATAGCCCACCACGGGGCGCTGCGCGAAAGTCGGTACGATCATCGCCATCAGCGCGACGCCCGGCAGGAAGATGATGTAGACCTCCGGATGGCCGAAAATCCAGAACAGGTGTTGCCACAGCAGCGGTGAGCCGCCGCGGTCCGCGTCGAAGAACGGCCAATCGAAAGCCCGCTCCATCTCGAGCAAAATGTCGCCTGCGATCAGAGGCGGAAACGCGAAGAGGATCATGCCGCCGACGACGAGCGTGTACCAGGCATAGAGCGGAATGAGATTGATGCGCATGCCAGGCGCGCGGAACTTGAGCACGCCGACGATGAGCTCTACCGCGGCGGCGATCGACGCGATCTCGATGAACGAGAGGCCGAGCAGCCAGATGTCGGCGCCGATCCCGGACTGAACCGGATCCGTCGTCAGTGGCGGATACATGAACCAGCCGCCGCTCGGCGCCGCCGTGAAGAAAATCGAACCGCAAACAAACACGCCGCCGATCAGGAAGCACCAGAAGCCGAAGGCGGAAAGGCGCGGGAAGGGCAGGTCGCGCGCGGCGAGAAGCTCGGGCAACAGAAGAATCGCCACGGCTTCGAGGATCGGCACGGCGAACAGGAACATCATCACCGAGCCGTGCAGGGTGAAGAGCTGGTTGTAGAGATCGGGCGAGACGAGATCGTTTTCGGGGACGGCGAGCTGCGCGCGCATGATCAGCGCCGAGACGCCGGCGAAGACAAGAAAGCCGAGCGCCGTCAGCGTGTACCACTGGCCCACTTCCGAGTTGTTCACCGCCGACCAGTAGCGCCAGCTTTTCGGTGCGGACCACGCCGTCAGCAGACGGTCTTCCTGTTCCTTCCGGAGTTGCTCCCGGTCCTCTCGCGAAGTTGTGGTCTCGTTGTCGGTCATCGAGGCTAACCGGCTCCCGAGTAAGCGCGAAGTTGCCCCATCAGCAGAAGGCCGTAGACCAGCAAGGCGGTGAGCACGGCTATCGAGAAGATGACGCCCCCGCCGAGGATCAGGAGATTCGCGGCGCCTTCAGGCGGAGGATCCGAATCCCGGCGCCGCGCCGCATAGAACGCGAGCGCCATCACGCCGACCCAGATGACGAGCGCGCCGACGAACATGACCCAAAACAGATCTGCCAAGCGGCGCGCATCGTACCCGGCAGGATCGAGAGACGACTGCGGGCCGTCGCAAGCAACGAGCATAAGGGCCGCCAGCCCGGCCGGGCCGATCCTGGCCCAACCAATGCAGCGCTGCCAGAAAGTTTCGGTCTTTCCCAGCCCAGCCTCTCGGAATTTGTCTGCGTTATTCGGGTTTCCAACGCAGGCCGCGACAAAAAGTTCTTTCTGAGGCACGGGCGGTTCTTCTTTGCCCGGGGAACTATTGCGCGCTCCCCGCGTAGACTCTCAGGCGGGAGCGCAAGGATTGCCGCACCTTGTGCTGGATTTGAGCCAGCGAGGTTTCCTTGAACACGAGCGAAAACAATGGACTTGCTTCTGCGGGGCGCGTCCGGATCGCGGGCGTAACGATTGCCTTCGCGCTTCTTGCCGGGTCTGCACTCCCCTTAGGGGCGGCGCCGGACAGTTCCCATGGTGCCGAGATCTACGTCCGGGCGAATTGTTCGGCCTGCCATGGCGGACTGGGTTATGGCGGAGCCGGACCCCGATTTCGCAACGACAAACTGCTGTCCGCCGATACCTATGTCGTAGGCAGATCTTGATGGGCCGCGGCATCATGCCCGCCTTCAAGGACAGGCTCTCCGATGAGGAGATCGCTGCCGTCGCGACCTACATCCGGACGAGCTGGGGCAACGACTTCGGCCCGGTTTCGTCCACCCGCGTCGCCGAAATTCGCAAATCGATGACTGAGACCGACGGGGGCGGCGGCTCCCCACCACAATGAGCTGTTGGATTGGAATCATGACAAGAGAGCTTCGCGCCATCGTCGTCTTCGCCGTTCTTTGTGCGACCGGCCTTCTCGTCGTGGTGGCCGCGCATGCGCAGCCCCAAGACGATGTGCAAAATGAACCTGGAACAAGTGAGGGCAGTTCGATCCCCGCGCGCGAGCTGGCCAATCCGGTGACGCCGCCACAAGCCGAGGACACGGCAGACGACACCGCACCCGAAGTCGATCCACCCGCAGCCTCTGTGGAAGACGAGCAGGACGAGACGCAGCACGGAGAAACCGCGATCTACAGCAATGACACCGACGATGCCGCGAAACCCGCATCGGGGCTGGAGGCGCTCAGCGCCGATCCCAAGCAGTGGCCCATGGCCGGACGCGACTACGGGCTGACGCGGTTCAGCGAACTCAACGAGATCAACATCGAGAACGCCGGCCGGCTGCAGATGGCGTGGACGTTCTCGCTCGGTACCAACCGTGGCCAGGAGGCCGCGCCGCTGATCATCGACAATGTGCTGTACGTCGTTGGCCCCTATCCGAACCGTGTGTTCGCGCTCGACGCGACGACAGGCGAGCTCAAATGGATGTATACGCCGAAGCCGAACCCTGCGGCGCAAGGGGTGGCGTGCTGCGACGTGGTCAACCGCGGTCTCGCCTATAACGACGGCAGGATCTTCCTCAATACGCTCGATGCGCACACGGTGGCGCTCGACGCCAAGACCGGCAAGGAGATCTGGTACATCAAGCTCGGCGAGATCAATCGTGGCGAGACAATCACCATGGCGCCGCTGGCGGCGGCGGGGAAAGTTTTCGTCGGGAATAGCGGCGGCGAGATGGGC
The DNA here is from genome assembly GCF_001723295.1 of Methyloceanibacter marginalis. Lineage (GTDB taxonomy): Bacteria > Pseudomonadota > Alphaproteobacteria > Rhizobiales > Methyloligellaceae > Methyloceanibacter > Methyloceanibacter marginalis. The sequence continues at coordinate 7,338 of NZ_LPWD01000470.1, read as the reverse complement.
GTGCGCGGTTGGCTGACGGCGCTCGACCAGGAGACCGGTGAGATTGCCTGGCGCGCCTACTCCACAGGCCCGGACGAGGACGTGCTGATCGGCGACGACTTCGAGCCTTACTACGACCATTACAAGGAAAAGGATCTCGGCGTCTCGTCGTGGCCGCCCGATCATTGGAAGAATGGCGGCGGCACGGTCTGGGGCTGGGTCTCCTACGACCCCGAGCTGAACCTGGTGTTCTACGGTACGGCAAACCCCGGTCCGTGGAATTCGAATCAGCGCCCAGGAGACAATCTGTGGACCACGACGCTATTCGCGCGGGATGCCGACACGGGTCGGGCGAAATGGGCCTACCAGGTCAATCCGCACGATCTCTGGGACTACGACGAGATCAATGAGAACATCCTGCTCGATCTCGAGATCGACGGCAGAGCGCGTAAGGTGCTCGTGCACGTCGGCCGCAACGGCTTCATGTATGTCATGGACCGGAAGACCGGCGAGATCATCTCCGCCGACAAATACGGCAACACGAACTCGATCGAGCGCATCGATCTTGAGACCGGCCGGCCGATCGAGAATGAATCGATGAAGCCCGAGCTTGGCAAAGTCATCCGCAATGTCTGCCCGGCATCGCCTGGCGCGAAGGATTGGCAGCCGAGCGCCTGGTCGCCGCGCACGAAGCTCCTCTACGTGCCGCACCAGAATCTCTGCATGAACTTCAAGACATCGGAAGTCGGATATATCGCGGGTACGCCGTTCGTCGGCGCCACGGTCGACATGTATGCCGGGCCGGGCGGCCATCGCGGTGAGTTCCTGGCCTGGGACCCGATCAAGCGAGAGAAGGTCTGGGCCATCAAGGAGCACTTCCCGGTTTGGAGCGGCACCGTCGTGACCGCCGGAGACGTCGCGTTTTACGGCACCATGGACCGCTGGTTCAAAGCGGTGAACGCCAAGACCGGCGAGCTCTTGTGGAAGTTCCGCGCCGGCTCCGGATTCATCGGCCAGCCGGTTACCTACGAGGGCAGTGATGGACGTCAATACGTAGCCATCCTGTCGGGCGTCGGCGGTTGGTCCGGCGCGGTGGCCGCCGCCGAGATCGATCCTCGCGTACGGAACGGCGCGCTCGGCTTCACCGGAGCCATGCAGGATCTGCCGGCCTATACGCTCGGGGGCAGCGAGCTGCTCGTGTTTGCCATCCCCGAAACGGATCGCGCCGAGGCACGCAACACTTATGGTGGAGGTGATCATGCCGCACGCCAATAAGTTCCTCTGCTCTTTCGCGGCATTGGGTGCCCTGTTCTTCGCCTCGGAGGCCGCGGCCCAAGCTCATTCGCATGCGGATCACGCAACGACGGAAAACGCCCCGTCCGATTTTCTCGACGTGCCCGCGACCTCGCTCATTCCGGGCGACATCAAGATCAAGCCAGGCGTCAAAAATCCTGCCGCCGAGGATTCGGGATCGGCGCAGCGCGGTATGAAATATTTCGCGAATTTCAATTGCAGCGGCTGTCATGCCGCCAATGGCGGCGGCGGCATGGGCCCCGCGCTCAGCAACCGCGCGTTCATCTACGGCGACGAGCCGGAGCAAATCTATCTGTCGATCGCGCAAGGCCGTCCGGCCGGCATGCCCGCCTGGGGCACCGTGCTGCCCAAGCCGGTGATCTGGGACCTTGTCAGCTATATCCGCAGCATCAGCGATGCGCCCAATCCTCAATGGGGAAGCACGACATCGCTCGAAGCATTCACGATCGAACAGGTGCCGGCGGAGTTCAAGGAAACGCCGGATCCTTGGAAATACACCGAGCCCTTCAGTTTCGGCCAGCAACCGCGGCCGAAGAAAGCGGCCGGGGAGGGCTGAGGTCTTTAAGGGGCTGAACAGACGCCGCGCGCGGCCGTGTCGCGGCACCACAGGTTAAACGATGAATTCGCCGACAGCTGCTGACATGCCGATGAGCTATCTGCAGGCCTTCGGGCTGAAGGCGAGCCAGGTGCTTCCTTTGACCTGGGGCCTGTTGCTCATCTCGCTCGCGGTGATCGCCGTGGTGAGCGTCCTTCTGGTGCGGGGCTTGTTCAGGTCGCCCAAGACGACCGTGGACGGCCCCGATTCGGCGCCCGTCGAGCGCCCCGTCGCCGGCACCTCTTGGATCACCATTGGCGTTGGTATCTCGGCCTTCGTCTTGTTCCTCTCTGCGGTATGGACCATGGCGACGCTGGCGCAGATCGGCCGGCCGCCGCAGGAGCCGGCCTTTACGGTCGAGGTGATCGGACACCAATGGTGGTGGGAGATTCGCTATCTCAGCGACCAGCCCGCCCGCAACTTCACCACCGCCAACGAGATTCATATTCCGGTGGGTGAAACGGTTGCGGTGAAATTGATCAGCCGCGACGTAATCCATTCCTTCTGGGTCCCTGCGCTCGGCGGCAAGACGGACCTCATCCCGGGACAGACCAATGTGACGTGGATGGAAGCCGATAAGCCCGGCGTCTATCGCGGGCAATGCGCCGAGTATTGCGGCCTTCAACATGCGCATATGGCCTTGACCGTGGTGGCCCAAGAGCCGGAGGCGTTCGAGGCGTGGCGCGCCGGACAACTCGAGCCGGCGTCGGAGGCAAATACCGAGCGCGTTCAAGCCGGCCTCACGGCCTTCATCCAGAAATGCGGCATTTGCCATACGGTGCGGGGCACGCGCGCGCAGGGCATTGTCGGACCCGACCTCAGCCATCTCATGGAGAGACGCACGCTTGCCGCGGGCACGCTGCCGAACACGCCGGGCAATCTGGCCGGCTGGATCGCCGATCCGCAGCACGTCAAGCCGGGCAACTTCATGCCTCAGCCGGAGATCTCCGCGGTCGAGCTGCAGCGCATCCTAGCATTCCTCGAGACTCTCGAGTGACCATGAGCGACATAGCCCACAACGACTATCGACAGAGCGCCGGCCTCGCCGCCGCTGAGGACAGTCTCTTACTGCAAAGCTCGACAAGATTTGGGAGACGGCTCCCGGCCTCTACGGCTGGATCTCGACGGTGGATCACAAAGAGATCGGCATTCGCTACATCGTCACCGCCTTTGCCTTTCTCATTCTCGGCGGCCTGGAGGCGCTCGGCCTTCGCATTCAACTCGCGCAACCCGAGCAGCATGTTCTGACGCCGGAACAGTACAATCAGCTGTTCTCGATGCACGGCATCACGATGATCTTCCTCTATGCGGGGCCGATCCTGTCGGGCTTCAGCAACTATCTCTGGCCTCTGTTGCTGGGCGCGCGCGACATGGCGCTGCCGCGGCTCAATGCATTTTCGTATTGGGTCTACCTGCTGGCCGGTCTTTTCATCTACGCGAGCTTCGCGTTGGGCGTCGCGCCCAATGATGGGTGGTTCAACTACGTTCCGTTCGCGGCCAAGGAATTCAATCCCGGTCCCAATATGGATTTCTATGCGCTGGGACTCATTTTCCTCGGATTGTCCACCACCGTCGGCGCCATCAACTTCATGGTGACTGCGTTTCGGATGCGCGCGCCCGGCATGTCCATCAATCGCGTACCGATCTTGATATGGGGCACCCTTACGGCCTCCGCCGGCAATCTTCTCGCTGTGCCTGCCGTCAGCCTTGCCTTCTTCCTGCTGTGGCTCGACAGGCAGTTCGGCACGCATTTTTTCGACGACCAGGCCGGCGGGCATCCTCTGCTTTGGCAGCATCTATTCTGGATGTTCGGCCATCCTTGGGTCTACGTCATCGTGCTTCCCGCGATGGGCATCGTTTCCGACGCGCTGCCTGTGTTCTGCCGGAGGCGCTGGTCGGCTATACCGCGGTCGCGTTGGCTACGGTCAGCACCATGATCTTGGGCTTTGGCGTGTGGGTGCATCACATGTTCGCCGTTGGCCTGCCCAATACGGCGCTGTCGTTCTTCAGCGCGGCCTCCATCGTCATCGCTATTCCCAGCGCCGTTGCCGTGTTCGCCTGGCTGGCGACGATCGCCACGGGGCGCCTCGTGATCAATACGGCCTTTATGTACTTCGCCGGCTTCGTCGCGTTGTTCGTCATCGGCGGCGTGTCCGGCTTCATGACCGGCTCGGTGCCCGTGGATTGGCAACTGACGGACACGTATTTCGTCGTGGCGCACATCCATTACGTGCTCATCGGTATCAACCTATTTCCGGTGATGGGCGGGATCGTGTTCTGGTTCCCCAAGATGACCGGCCGCATGATGGATGAGCGGCTCGGCAAATGGAGCTTCTGGACGACGTCATTGGCTTCAACCTGGCCTTCTTCCCCATGCATTTGACCGGCCTTCTGGGGATGCCGCGCAGGATTTACACCTATCCCCATGAGCTTGGCTGGGGGACGCTCAACCTCGTGACCACGGTCGGGTCGTTCGTCCTCGCCGTCGGCATCCTGATCTTCCTCGTGGACGTCGTCGTCAGCCTTCGCCGGGGCGCCGTCGCCGGACCCAACCCCTGGACGCGCCGACGCTCGAATGGGCGACCTCCTCGCCGCCGCCGCCCTACAACTTCCCGGTAATCCCGGTGGTCGCGAGCAGGCACCCGCTATGGGAGGCCCGTCTCGACGAGCAGGAGGGCCGGACGGAAACCGGCCGCGGGCTCGCGCTCGACGACGGCCGTGAGGTCGTCGTGACCTCCGCCCTCGACGGCGAGCCCGAGGCCATTCTCAAGATGCCGGGCGACTCGCCGCTGCCCTTCCTGCTCGCCGTGACGCTGACCACGTCGCTCACCGGGCTGCTCACGCATCTGTGGTGGCTGGCGGGGTTTGCCGGCATCGCCAGCGTGGGACTGATCATCGCCTGGGTCTGGCCGAGGCCCGAGCTTGCCCAGGTCGCGGCGCTCGACCGCGCGGAGCTGCCCCATGGTTGAGCCACGCAAATCCGTCATCACGCTGCCGCTGGGCAGCATCGGCCATTTGACCAATGGCTGGTGGGCGATGCTGTTCATCATCCTCACCGAGGGTGCGCTGTTCGCTTATCTGCTCTTCGCCTATTACTATTTGGCGGTTCAGCCGCAGACGGCGTTTCCGCCCTCCGGCGTCATGAGCCTGCGTCTGTCGCTGCCGAATACGTTCGTCCTCCTGGCGAGCAGCGCCGCCGTGTGGTGGGGCGAGCAGGGCATCAAGCGCGACAAGACCGGTCAAGTGGCCGCAGGCTTCGGGATCGCTTTCGTGCTCGGCGCCATCTTCGTCGGCGTGCAGCTGGTCGAATGGGCCGAGAAGCCCTTCACCTTCGCCACGAGCGCCTACAGCTCGCTCTACTTCACCGTCACCGGGTTCCACATGGCGCATGTTGCGGCGGGACTGATCATGCTGGCGGCACTCTTCGTCTGGACGCTGCTTGGTTATTTCGACCGCGCGCGAAACGCGCCGATTTCCATCGGCGCCATCTATTGGCACTTCGTCGACGCCGTGTGGCTCGCCGTGTTTCTGACCTTTTACGTCACGCCTTATCTGGGGCTCGGCCATGGCTGACCATCATCTTGCAGCCCTCGCAGACCTCGAGCATCCGGCGCCCCACAGGGAGCGCGTGCTGCTCGCCGCGCTGATCTTCGGGCTCCTCGCCGCGCCCCTGGCTTGGGCTTTACAGCTCGTCATCAACTATGCCGCCTCCAGCTATGTTTGCTTCCCGGGAGACGTTCCGCACACCGGCGTCGGCGAGGACCGCGTGTGGATGATCCTGTTGATGGTCGAGCTGGTCGCGCTCGCGGTGGCGATTGCCGGGGCCGCGGTGGCTGAGCGGAGTTGGAACACCACTCGTCACGAGACCTCGGGCCATGCGCAAGCGATGGTCGATGTCGGCCACGGCCGCACGCGCTTCCTCGCGATGTGGGGGCTGATGCTCAGCATCGGCTTCGCGCTTGCAATCGTCTTTTCGTTGGTCGGTCTATTCATGGTGCCGCTATGCGGGTCGTAAGCGCTGCAGCCCTGGCCGCACTGGTCGCTCTATTCTGCGATTCAGCGGCCGCCCATTTCGTCGAGGATCCGGCCAGCCATCCGGTGCAGTGGAGCTTCGATGCCTGGGTCGTGGCGAGTCTGGCCACGGCCATTCTGCTTTACGCGCTCGGCCTCTACCGCCTCCATACCGAAGTCGGGCCGGAGCGCGTGCTCGACCGTTCGCGGGTTGCCGCTTTTGCCGGGGGCATGATCGTGCTGTTCATCGCTCTGTGCTCGCCGGTCGATACCATCGGCGGAGAACTGTTCTCCATGCACATGGTGCAGCATCTGCTTCTGATGCTGTTGGCACCGCCACTTCTCGTGTGGAGCCGTCCAAACATCGCCTTCGTTTGGGCCTTCTCACCCGATTGGCGCAAGCGCATCGGCCGCTTTTGGACCGGTGCGGGGCTCGGCCGTGCCACGCAGGCCCTGATGCATCCTCTTGTGGTGTTCGTCCTTTTTTCGGGCAGCTTTGCCTTCTGGCACCTGCCCGGGCCCTACCGGGCGGCGCTGCACAACGACTTCATCCACGCACTGGAGCATTTGAGCTTCTTCCTGACGTCGCTCGCGTTCTGGACTCTCGTGATCGAGCCGTCGGGCCGGCGGCGCCTGAGCTATGGCGGAGGCCTCGTGTTTGTCGCGCTGACCGCCGTGCTCTGCGCGTTGCCCGGCGCGCTGATCGTGCTGGCGCCGCGCGCGCTTTATCCGGATCACGCGGCCGGCGCCGCGGGCTGGGGGCTCAGCTTGATGCAGGACCAGCAACTGGCCGGGCTCTTGATGTGGATCCCCGGCGGCATCGTCTACCTGCTCGCCTGCGTCTGGCTGTTCTTGTGCCTGATGGACGATGCGGAGCAGAAGGCAGTCGCCCGGCATCGCAGCCTTGTGACGATGGCTCTTCTCGCCATCGTGGTCCCGCCTCTGCTGGGCGGCTGCGATCTGGCCGAAAGCACGCCCAAGGAGGCCACGTCGGCAACGCGGCGCGTGGCGCCGAGCTGATCAAGCAGCATGGCTGCGGCGGCTGCCACATCATCCCGGGCATCCGCCGCGCCGACGGCCTCGTCGGCCCGCCGCTCAACCATATGGGCAAGCGCGTCTACATCGCCGGTCTCTTGCGCAATACGCCCGCCAACATGATCAAATGGCTACGAGACCCCCAGGCGTCGTGCCCGGCAACGCGATGCCCGACATGGGGCTGAGCGAGGATCAGGCGCGCGATATCGCCGCCTATCTGTCTACTCTGGAGTGAGCACGATGATCCGCACCAATTTGCGAGGCATGGCGGTGTGCACGATCTGCGCGGTTGCGTTGGGGGTTGTCCTCACGAGCGGGACGGCCGCGGCACGCGAGCTTCGCGTCTGTGCCGATCCCAACAATCTGCCATTCAGCAATGCGCAAATGGAGGGCTTCGAGAACAA
>NZ_LPWD01000469.1 GCF_001723295.1 Methyloceanibacter marginalis | reverse complement strand
CATTTCATGGGCGTGCCAGGGCAAAGCGCCGTAGCCGGGTGCAAGCTCCCACCGGCCTGCGAGCGCACCGAGCCAAATCGTCAGAGCCAGAATGGCCCACAGGGCAGCGCCGAGAAAAAATGGGCGAAAGCCATAGCTGAGCAGGGCGCGCAGCAAGTTGCCTTGGCCGGTTCCCCGTTCCTCGCGCAGGCTGCGTTGCATGGACCGTAGAGCCTCCAGCGGCACGGCGCGTGCCTGAATGACTGACGACGCTACAAAATGGGCTTGAGATGGACGTTGTCCCAGCGCAAATCGGCGTGCGCTTAGCGTGAGCGCTCCTTCGGGGCACCGCGATCGGCGAGCGTGGAGAGAGCTTGGGCGTCGCGGACGACAATCTTGCGGCGTCCGACGGTCACGAGGCCCGCGCTTTCCCATGCGCTCAAGGTTCGGCTGACGGAGTGAAGCGTCGTTCCGGAAGCCTCGGCGAGTTCCTGCTGAGTGATCGGGAAGTCGACCAGAACGCCCTCGTCGGTTTGCTTTCCGGACTGCGTAATGAGCCGAAGGACGGTGTGGGCCACGCGATGCTCGACTTCCTCTGTCGAGAGCTCCTTGATCCTGGCATGGGCCTCCTGCAGGCGATCACCCATCGTTTGCATGACGTTGACGGCGAACGCAGGATGTGACGCCACGAATTCATCCCATATCTGGGCCGGCCAAACTAGCGTAACGCTGTCGACCACGGCCGTCGCCGTAGCCGGATAGTCCTCGCGGCGGAGCGCCTTGGCGATCCCATAGATGTCGCCGGGATGGACAAAGCGGATAATCATCTGTTGGCCGTGGGGCGTCGTCTTCACCACTTTGAGCCGCCCGTGCAGCAGCACAAAAAAGGAATTGGCCTTCTCCCCTTGCTGAAATACAGCCGTCCCCTTTGGGATGCGCTGCGCCTTGGCATGGGCGATCACATCGTCAAGCTCGGGCTCGCCCATAGCGCTGAACACCGGTAGCGCCTGGATGAGGTTGCGGTCCAGATTCGGCATTGTGCCCGGGGGCCTCTTGTAATTCCGTGGGTAGGCCCCCTAGGGTAGCGACCGGCGCACCTCAAGGTCAAACGGCGTTCCGCCGCCGGCGACATTCGGCAATCAGTGGGGGACGCGGGTCGCGTGGATCAGGGCGCGCTTGAGGCACGTCAGGCCTGGATCCTCCGAGCGCCCCAACTCGCCCATCAGCGTGATCCACTCGTCATCCGACGCATCCTGGGCATAGCGCTGCACCGCGCCTGCGATAAAGGCGCCAAGCGGCAGTCCCTCCGCCTCGGCGCCGGCGCACACCTCCGCGAGCAGGACAAGGTCGCCGAGGCGCTGGAGGGCGTCAGCGGCAACAGATTCATCATTGAAGCGGGAGAGAAGATCGCCGAGCAGCATGAATGGCCGTCAACTCACGCGATGCGCTTCCGCGCCGGCAATCTCGATGCCGGCGATCCGCGCGTTCGAGACCAGCCGTGCGACATACTGGGCGGTTGCCCGATGCATGACATTGGCGCGGAGATAGGCAGCGATCCGATCGGCAACGAGTTCGAACGGTAGGTCCTTTCCCTCGATCTTTCCGTCGAGACGGATGATGTGAAGGCCGTAACATGTATCCACCGGCGCCTCAGTGATCGCGCCAAGGTTGAGCCGCTCGAGCGCCCGCTCAAATTCAGGTGTCGTCTGCCCAACCGTAATCTGGCCGAGAGACCCGCCCAGCGCCGCCGACGGGCAGGCGGAGTGCGCCCGCGCTAGGTCGGCGAATTTCTCCGGATACCGCTTCAGTTCCGCGAGCACCGAATTTGCCACGACTCTCGCTCGCGCGTAGCTTTCCGCTTGAGCCTGGAGCGCCGCAAAGAGGATATGGGACGCCGCATAAATCGGCTGCGACCGGAAGCGCCGCCGGTTCTGCTCGAAATAACGCCGGCAGGCAACTTCGTCTGGGTCCGGTGTCGCCACCTCTTCCTCGATGAGCGCCCGGAGAAGCGCCTCCTCGTCGGTTTCGCGCCGCCCGCTGCCGTTGTCGCGCGGGGAAGATGCAATTCCAAGGCAGCGCACCCGCTGCAGCAGTAGCTCTCGGATAACGAGTGCGCGCGCAGCCGACTGCCAGGCTTCGATGGGCTTCGACGCCTTGTGATGCTGTACCTCGCGGGCGATGGCATCACGCGAAATCGCCACGCCGTTCACGCTCACCGTCTCGGGCTGGGGAATCGACTGAAGCACATGGGACGCACAAGCCATGAGAATTATTCCGCCGGCATGGGGCCGCGCGGCGGGAGCGGCGTGTGACGCGCGGCGGGCGCCCCAACCTGCTGCGCGTGCGCACCACCTGATAGCCACGCCGGCCCAAATACCAAATCGGCGCGCTCCACACATGCACGAGGCGCGTGAACGGAAACACCAGGAAGATCGTCATGCCGAGGAATAGGTGCAGCTTGAAGATGGGATTGACGTCGGCGACCAGCGACGCGACCCCCGGTTGCAGCGTCACGATGCCCTGCGCCCAGGTCATGAACTTCAGCATCTCACCGCCATCCAAATGCTGGAGCGAGACCGGAATCGTTGCGAGACCCAAGAGCAGCTGCACGTAGAGCAGGAGCAAAACAGCGATGTCGCCGAACGAAGATGTGTTGCGGATGCGCGCATCGAAGAGACGCCGATGCACCAAGAGCGTGATCCCGACCAAGCAGGCGATCCCGGCAATGCCGCCAATCACAATCGCCATCATCTGCTTGACGCCATGACCCATGCCGAGAAAATCGAATACAGCGATCGGCGTCAGCAATCCGACGAAATGGCCAAGGAAAATGATCAGAATACCGACGTGAAAGAGATTGGAGCCCCAAGTGAGTTGCTTGCGCCGCAAGAGCTGACTAGAGCCCGACCGCCATGTGTATTGCTCACGGTCGAAGCGCAACAGGCTGCCGCCGAGGAAGACCGCGATGCAGAGATACGGGTACCAGCCAAACAGAAGCTGGTTGATGGTCTCGCTCATGGCGCCACTCCCTTGGATGCATCCGCCACAGGCCGGCGCCCGGCCCGTATCTGGGACACGATCCGGTCCTTACAGGTCGGCGCCGCGCCCGGGCCGAACGTCACCGCTTCTTCTTCCCATTGCGCATCGAGCGCCGCGAAATCGTTGGGATCGGCATCGTCAATCTCCGCCGCGACGTCGACTTCTGCGTCCGGCGCGGTCGCGGCGAGCGACGCCAGCCCCTCGAAGACGGCCGCGTAGGGCGAGTGGCGCTTGTGCAGGCGCTCGGCGAGGGCCGTCAAAATGTGCGCGGGCTGGCCGAGCTGTTCGCGCGCCTCCTCCAGCGGGCGTACGGAAAGAAATTCGAGAAACGCCGGCAGGAAGTCCGGGAGCTCGCTGGTACTGAGGTAAAGCCCATTCTGCTCGTAAAGGCTCTTGAGATCGATCATCGCCTGACCGCGGTCGCGGCTCTCTCCATATACGTGCTCGAAAAGGTGCAGCGACAAAGAACGCGTCCGGTCGAAAAGCTCGACATAGCGCTCTTGCGTCGCAAAGAGGTCGCCCGTGGCGATTTCTTCGATGAGAGCGTCCAGCGCTCGGTGATTTTCCGGCAGCAGGAGGCCGTCCTCGTCAATGGCGCCCCGCAACTCCGGCGCGGCCTTCTGCAAGGCTTCGTCCGGGTAGCTGAGTAGCGCCGAGAAGGCCTTGAAGATGTTGCTCATCAGCTGACCTCCATCGGCGTCTTGACGTGCTTCTTAGGTGACCCGAACAAATTCGCGTCCGTCGTCCCGCCCGAGCAGCCATTGCCGAAAGAAAAGCCGCAGGAGCCACGCAGGTCGAAGGCGTCCTCGTCGAGCTCGCGATGCGCTGTCGGAATGACGAAACGGTCCTCATAGTTCGCTATGGCCATGATCTGGTACATGTCCTCAATCATCTGCCCGTCGAGACCGACGCGGTGGGCGATGCTTTCGTCGATCACGCCGTCAACGGTCTTGGCCCGCATATAGGCGCGCATGGCCAGCATGCGCTCCAACCCAAGCGCGACCGGCTCTTCCTTTCCGGCGGTGAGCAGATTGGCGAGATACTGGAGCGGGATGCGCAAGCTGCGAACGTCCGGCATCTCACCGTCAAAGCCGATTCTGCCGGACTCCGCCGCGGCGTTGATCGGCGACAGCGGCGGCACGTACCAAACCATCGGCAGCGTGCGGTATTCCGGGTGCAGCGGAAAGGCGACCTTCCAGTCCATCGCCATCTTCCATACAGGCGAGCGAATAGCAGCTTCGAGCCAGTTCTCCGGCACGCCGTCGGCCCGGGCCTGATCGAGCACCGCCGGATCGTTGGGATCGAGGAAGATCGAGAGCTGAGCCTCATAGAGGTCCTGCTCGTCGGCAACGCTCGCCGCCTCTTCGATGCGGTCGGCGTCGTAAAGCACCACGCCGAGATAGCGTATGCGGCCGACGCAGGTTTCTGAGCACACCGTGGGCTGACCGGCCTCGATGCGCGGGAAGCAGAAGATGCACTTCTCCGATTTTCCGCTCGACCAGTTGTAATAGATCTTCTTGTAAGGGCAGCCCGACACGCACATGCGCCAGCCGCGGCATTTGTCCTGATCGATGAGAACGATGCCGTCTTCCTCGCGCTTGTAGATGGCGCCAGACGGGCATGCCGCGACGCAAGCCGGATTGAGGCAATGCTCGCACAGCCGCGGCAGATACATCATGAAGGTGTTCTCGAACTGCCCGTAGATCTCTTTCTGCACGCCGTCGAAATTGACGTCGGCGGAACGCTTGGCGAACTCGCCGCCGAGGATCTCTTCCCAGTTCGGTCCCCACTCGATCTTCTCCATCCGCTGGCCGCTGATGAGCGAGCGCGGCCGCGCGACCGGCATGGCTTGCAGTTCCGGCGCCTTCTGCAGATGCTGATAGTCGAAGGTGAAGGGCTCATAGTAGTCGTCGATTTCGGGCAGATCGGGATTGGCGAAAATATTGGCCAGCACGCGCCATTTGGCACCGATTCGGGGCTCGATCTTGCCGTTCCGCTTGCGCCGCCAGCCGCCGTTCCAGCGGTCCTGGTTCTCCCATTCCTTGGGGTAGCCGATGCCGGGCTTGGTCTCGACGTTGTTGAACCAGGCGTACTCCATGCCTTCGCGGCTGGTCCACACGTTCTTGCAGGTGACCGAACAGGTGTGACAGCCGATGCATTTGTCGAGGTTCAGCACCATGGCGATTTGGGCGCGGACTTTCATTCGGCTGCCTCCAGTGCGGCTGTATCGGCAAGCGCGTCCGCGGCCGGCCTTTCGAGCCAGTCGACCTCCGCCATCTTGCGCACGACGACGAACTCATCGCGGTTGGAGCCGACCGTGCCGTAGTAATTGAAGCCGTAGGACTGCTGAACGTAACCGCCGATCATGTGCGTCGGCTTCAGCACCGTCCGCGTCACCGAGTTATGGATGCCGCCGCGCTGGCCGGTCTGCTCGGAGCCCGGCACGTTCACGATCTTCTCCTGCGCGTGATACATCATGCACATGCCTTCCTTGACGCGCTGGGAGACGACGGCGCGGGCCACCAGCGCGCCATTGGTGTTGAAGGCCTCGACCCAGTCGTTGTCGACGATGCCGGCTTTCTCGGCGTCGACCTCGCTCATCCACACGATCGGTCCGCCGCGCGACAGGGTCAGCATCAGCAGATTGTCGGTATAGGTGGAGTGGATGCCCCATTTCTGATGGGGCGTGATGAAGTTGAGGACGATGGCCGCGTTGCCGTTCGGTTTGCGGTCGATGACCGGCTTCACGGTCTTGGTGTCGATCGGCGGGCGATAGACGCATAGCCCCTCGCCGAAGGCGCGCATCCATAGATGGTCCTGATAGAGCTGCTGCCGGCCGGTTAGCGTCCGCCACGGGATCAGCTCGTGCACATTGGTATAGCCCGCGTTGTAGCAGACCTTCTCCGACTCCAAGCCCGACCAGATCGGGGACGAGATGATCTTGCGCGGCTGGGCGACCACGTCACGGAAGCGGATCTTCTCGTCCTCCTTGTGGAGAGCAAGATGGGCGAGCCCTCGGCCGGTCGTCTTCGACAGAGCGTCCCACGCCTTGACCGCCACCTCGCCGTTGGTCTCCGGCGCCAGCGTCAGGATGACTTCGCAAGCGTCGATGTCGCTGTCGATGCGCGCCAAGCCCTTGGTGGCACCCTCCTCCTCGACCTCTCCGTTGAGACGCTTGAGAAACTCGACCTCATCCTCCGTCTTCCAATTGATGCCCTTGCCGCCATTACCGAGCTTGCCCATCAACGGCCCCAGCGCGGTGAAACGCTTGTAGAGATTGGGATAATCGCGTTCGACCACCGTGACCTGCGGCATTGGTCTTGCCGGGGATGGGATCAATCTCTCCCCGCTTCCAATCCTTGCGTCGAGGGCTTGGGCGATCTCGCCGGGCGTGTCGTGCATAATTGGCGTGAGCACCACGTCCTTCTCGACGCCGAGCACTTCCGGCGCCACCTCGGAGAAGGCTTTGGCGATGCCCTTGTAGATCTCCCAGTCGTTGCGCGCGCCCCAAACCGGGTCGACCGCGGAGGTCAGCGGATGAATGAAGGGGTGCATGTCGGAGGTGTTGAGATCGTTCTTCTCGTACCAAGTCGCCGTCGGCAGCACGATGTCGGAATACATGCAAGTGGTCGACATGCGGAAGTCGATGGTGACGAGCAGGTCGAGCTTTCCTTCCGGCGCCTGGTCGTGCCACTCGACCTCTTGCGGCTTCTGGCGCCCGGTCGTGCCCAAATCCTTGCCCATCACGCCGTTCGGCGTGCCGAGCAGATGCTTCAGAAAATATTCGTGTCCCTTGCCGGACGCGCCCAAAAGATTGGAGCGCCACACGAACAGATTGCGCGGCCAATTGGCCGGCTTGTCCGGGTCCTCGCAGGAAAGCTTCAGATCGCCCGACTTTAGCGCGGCGGCGACATAGTCTTTCGGTGCCTGGCCGGCGACTTCCGCCTTGGCAGCGATGGAGAGCGGGTTTGTCTCCAGCTGCGGCGCGGACGGCAGCCAGCCCATGCGCTCGGCGCGCACATTATAATCGATCAGCGCGCCGTCCCACGGGCCCGCCGGTGCGGTGGGCGAAAGGATCTCCGACACGTCGAGCGTCTCGTAGCGCCACTGATCGGTGTGGGCGTAGAACGCCGACGTTGAGTTCATCTGCCGCGGCGGCCGTCCCCAGTCCAGCGCGAAGGCCAGTGGCAACCAGCCCGTCTGCGGACGGAGCTTCTCCTGCCCGACATAATGCGACCAACCGCCGCCCGACTGTCCGACGCAGCCGCACATCACCAACATGTTGATGATGCCGCGATAGGTCATGTCCATGTGATACCAGTGGTTCACACCAGCCGCGAGGATGACCATGGAGCGCCCATCGGTCTTCTCGGCGTTGGTCGCGAACTCCCGGGCGATGGTGACAATCTGCGCGCGCGGCACACCAGTGATCTTCTCAGCCCATGCGGGTGTATAAGGCTCCACGTCGTCATAGGACGCGGCCAGATGCTCGCCGCCAAAGCCCTGGTCGACGCCGTAATTCGCCATGAACAGGTCGTAGACGCTGGCCACCAGCGCCTCCCCGTCCTTCAGCTGTAGCCGTTTGGCCGGCACCCGGCGCATCAAGACCCCCGGATGGTCGGTGCCGGCAAAATGGTCGTGCTCGCGATTGCCGAAATAGGGAAAGGCGACATCGACGAGTTCGTCGCGGATGCCGGCGAGCGAGAGCTGCAGCTTTGTCTCCCGACCCTGGCCGTCCTTCTCCTCGAGATTCCACTTGCCGGAATCGCTCCAGCGAAAGCCGACAGCGCCGGCTGGCGCCACGACCTCGCCCGAAATTTCGTCAAAGGCGAGCGTCTTCCATTCGGGGTTGGCCGTCTCGCCTAAGGCTCCGTCCAGATCGCTGGCGCGCACGAAACGCTCCGGGACAAGCTTGCCATCCGTCGTTCTCGACGAGGCGGACGAGCATCGGCATATCGGTGTATTTGCGGGCATAGTCGACAAAATACGGACCTGGCGGTCAACATGAAACTCGCGGGCGATCACATGGCCGAGCGCCATGGCCAGGGCCGCATCGGTGCCTTGCTTCGGGTGCACCCAAAGGTCGGCAAATTTCGCTGCCTCCGAGTAGTCCGGCGTGACCACGACACTCTTGGCACCGCGATAGCGCGCCTCGGTGTAGAAGTGGGCGTCGGGGGTGCGTGTCTGGGGGACATTTGATCCCCACAGGATTAGGAAGCCCGAGTTGTACCAGTCGGCGCTTTCGGGAACGTCAGTCTGCTCGCCCCAGGTCTGAGGTGATGCGGGTGGCAGGTCGCAATACCAGTCGTAGAAAGACATGCATACGCCACCGAGCAGCGACAGATAGCGTGAGCCCGCGGCATAACTCACCATCGACATCGCAGGGATTGGCGAGAAGCCGAACACGCGGTCCGGCCCGTGAGTTTTCACGGTGTAGGCATTGGCCGCGGCAATGATCTCGTTGACCTCGTCCCAGGTCGCGCGGACGAAGCCGCCAAGGCCGCGCTTCTTCACATAGGCGCCGCGCTTGGTGGGGTCCTCGACGATCGAGGCCCAGGCGGCGACAGGCGTCAGGTCCGCACGGGCATCACGCCATAGCTTGATCAGGCGCGAGCGGACCAGGGGGTATTTCACTCGGTTGCCTGAATAGAGATACCAGGAGTAGCTTGCCCCACGCGAGCAGCCACGCGGTTCGTGATTGGGCAGCTCGGGCCGCGTGCGGGGATAGTCGGTCTGCTGCGTCTCCCAGGTGACGATGCCGCCCTTGACGTAAATCTTCCACGAGCACGAGCCCGTGCAGTTGGCACCATGGGTGGAGCGAACAATTTTGTCGTGCTGCCAACGCTTGCGGTAGCCATCCTCCCACCGCCGGTCTTCGTGCGTGACGACGCCGAAACCGTCCGCGAAATCGTCGACCGCGCGATCGAAAAAGGTCAGGCGGTCGAGGAAATGGCTCATAATTCCTTCCTATCGCTCAACGATGGACGAACGGCCGCGATCCGTCTGGGGTTACATAGAGTTTTGGTCGTGGCCATGCGTTGCCCAGACGCCACAAAGGATGCAAGCTCACAGGGCAAATTCCTACGGGTTTGATATTGGTCCGCGCGGGCTCGTCCTACGTTGACGTAAGTCAAGTTACCGAGAGATTGGCGCCGCGTCGGTGGATGCCGCTTCTTGGATCAGCTCGCAGAACGCTTCCTTGGCCATGTCGTGCCCGGGGTCCCGGATAAGCTGGGCGATGAGCAAGTCTTGATGTGTCCCCGACACCCACAGGATTCGGGGAAGCGAAATCAGGCAACATTCGCATCCACAGTCGCTGTTTTCGCCCAAGGCCCAATCGGTCTTTGCGCAACCGCAGGCGCCAAGCTGAAAGGTGCTACGACCATCATTCCAGTTGATACTGTCGCGGAACGGCTTACGGTCGCGCGGGCGGTGCTGACGGCGGCTCCTAGATCCGAAGCGGGCATCCGGCGCCAGATTGGCCATGGCATCAGGCACGCGTACGTATTCCGCTTGGCATCCGTCAATCCTGTTGCCAAAGAGCCAACCACCAATAGGCTTGATGCCGTGCGGCGTGCCTGCGCCACATTGTTTGCAACCTGTCTGAATCGACCGAACCCTCAATGGCGGTGGTCTAAGCGAGGTCAGAAAGGCGCGAGTCTTCTCCCATGCACCATGTTCGAACAAATCGACAAGACCGCCTTGGGCACGCAAATCGGATTTTCTTCGGCTCATTGGCTGCTAGGTAAACCGCAGCCTAATGATCGGACCGGGCAGGATGTGCAGCCTTGGAGATGGGACAGACCCATTCGGTGTCACCCGTAGCGGGCGCGCGGAAACCAACAATACTGGCGAGGTCTGGACGGGGCGAGGCTTAGACCAACGCTGGCAAGATTGTCCTGAATCTGTTGGAGGGTCAGCTTGCCCATGTTCGGTATCCGTAACAGGTCTTCCGGCGCAAGCTTGGTTAGTTGCCGCAGCGAGACAATGCCTTCCTTCTTGAAGGCGTTG
>NZ_LPWD01000468.1 GCF_001723295.1 Methyloceanibacter marginalis | reverse complement strand
CGGGATGCCCGACGACATGACCCCTCCGGACGAGATGCCCGCCGAGGACGCGGGGATGCCGGACGAGATGAGCCCGCCCGACGAGATGATGGACGAGCCCATGCCGGACGAGGCGCCCGATGCCATGACGCCGGACGAGGCTCCGGAAGAAGCGATGCCGGAGGCACCGCCGCCCGCGCCCAATCCGTGAGCGGGGCGCGGAGTCTGCTTCGATGATTTGAGAGGGCCCCGCGGGCGCAGTGCACAAAAGAAGAGCCCCGGCGCGGGGAGTGCCAGGGCTCGTACGCATTACACAGAACGCACTACCTGCCCAGACCGAACTCAACTGGGCATGTGGGAAGGATGCCTGTCGCCTGTGGCAGTTCTGTGACGATTCGTTGTCAGTTACACTAATAGCAACAAGGATTTGCGGGGCCGCTCTCACCCATTTTGGCGCAAATCCGCGACTCTTCGGAAGAGGCGCTTGCGAGAGCCTCCCGTGATGCGCGGGGCGGCGCGATGGTCTTGTGCGGTATCGGCCTCCATGCACAATGCGCAGAGTTTAGGCGACCGGTCGGCGAGGGCGTGACATGCGGTGGCGTGGCCAGAGAGAAAGCGAGAATGTCGAGGACCGGCGCGGCGAGCGCCGCGGCTTTGGTTTCCCGTTTCCCGGCGGCGGCATGCGCTTTCCCTCCAGCGGCGGCGGAGGCGGAGGGCGCGGCGGCGGGATCGGCATTGTCGGTCTGCTGATCATTCTCGGTTTGGTGGTGTTCTTCGGCGTCGATCCTTCGGTCATCATGCAAGGCCAGGGTCCGAACGGGGGGCAGGGCTTCCCCGACATTCGTCTGCCGCAACAGCAGCCCGATGCCACCAACTTCCCGGCGCCCGGCGGTCAGGCGCAGATCGAGCGGCCGAAATCGGCGGGCGAGGATGATCTCAAGAGGTTCATCTCCGTCGTGCTCGCCACCACCGAGGACAGCTGGACACAGACTTTCCGGGAACTCGGCGCGCGCTACCGCGAGCCGAAGCTGGTTCTGTTCAGCGGCGCCGTGCGCTCGGCTTGCGGCACGGGCATGGCTGCCATGGGACCGTTCTACTGCCCGGCCGACGAGAAGGTTTATATCGACCTCGATTTCTATCGCGAACTGAAGAACCGCTTCCGCGCGCCGGGCGACTTCGCCCAGGCCTATGTGGTGGCCCACGAGGTCGGCCATCACGTGCAAAAACAGCTCGGCATCGCCGACAAGGTCGAGGCGGCGAAGCGCCGGATGGGCGCCAAGGAGGGCAACGCCCTGCAAGTCCGCATGGAGCTTCAGGCCGACTGTTTCGCCGGCGTTTGGGCGCACCGCATGGAGGCCGATAAAGGGCTCATCGAGCCCGGCGACATCGACGAGGCTCTGGGCGCGGCCAGTGCCATCGGCGACGACCGCATCCAGAAGCAGACGCAAGGCTATGTGGTGCCGGACTCCTTCACCCACGGTTCCTCGGAGCAACGCGTGCGCTGGTTCCGCCGCGGCTATGAGGATGGCGCCCTTCAGGCCTGCGATACGTTCAATACCGGGCGACTCTGACCTGGGTGAAGCCCGCGGGGCGCCTCCCGCCGGTTTGCGCTGATGCGCCGGGGCGGAATTGCGCGTAAGCTCTTGAGCTTGAGGGGATTCGGAACGCGGGCAGGGGCCGCTACGTGTCGTCCATGCGGTGGCTATTCGCCAGTACCGTCACGTTCTTAGCCGTCTTCGGCGTCAAGACCGCTCTGTGTGCTGAAGATGTCGTTACGCTCGGCGCGACCGTGTCTCTCACCGGCAAATACGCCCTCAATGGCGTCAATACAAAGAACGGCTACGACCTCGCCATACGCCAGATCAACGACAAGGGCGGCGTCAAGATCGGCGGCAAGTCCTACAAGCTCGACCTGCGCTATTACGACGACGAGTCGACGCCCGCGCGCAGCACCGAGCTGGTCGAGCGTCTGATCCAGCAAGACGGCGTGAATTTTATGCTCGGCCCCTACAGCTCGGGGCTCACCAAGGCAATCCTACCCATCATCGAGCGGCATAAGGTGCCGATGGTGGAAGCGAACGGCGCGGCGCGCGAGCTCTTCACCAAGGGCTACCGCTATATCTTCGCCGTGCTGTCCACCTCCGATCAGTATTTGCGGCCTGCTTGGAGCTTGCAGCGGCCCATGCCGGCAAGCTCGGCAAGTCAGCCGGCGAGGTCACGTTCGCGAGCGACCGCGAACGATCCCTTCGCGCAGGATGTGCGGGCCGGGGTGCTCGACGACGCCATGCGCCTCGGGATCAATTGCGTGATCGACGACCAGTTGCCACCCGAGCTCGACGACATGTCGGTGACGCTCAACAAGGTGAAGGCGCTGAAGCCCGACCTTCTCGTGGTCTCGGGCCACGAGAAGGGGGCGCTGACCGCCGTCAAACAGATCGAGGCGCTGCGGACGGGTATTCCCATGGTCGCGCTCACCCATTGCGATTCGGCGCGGCTGGCGGAGCAGCTGCCGAAAGCCGCGTCCCATGTGTTCTGCGCCCATCAATGGCACCGCTCGCTCGGCCACAAGGGCAAGCTGTTCGGCTCGGCGGACGACTTCGCGCGGCGTTTCCAGGAGGTTTACGGCTACGAGGCGCCCTATCAGTCGGCCCAGTCGGCGGTGGCCGTCTATGTCTTTGCCGATGCGATGGCGCGTGCCCAAGATCTCGACATCGAGAAAGTGCGCGACGCGCTTGCCGCCACGGATCTGGCGACCTTTTATGGACCCATCAAGTTCGACGACACCGGCAAGAACGTCGCCAAGCCCATGGTGCTCACCCAGATCATCGACCGCGAGTATGTTGTCGTCGCGCCAGAAGAATGGGCGGTGCGAGATCCCGTGATCCCGCGTCCGGGTCATTAGCGGTCGACGGCGCAGGGTCTGTTCGTTGGGCGGCGAGTCATGCGCCCCTAGAGCGCGTCCCCCGCATAGACCGTGGCGGAGCAGGGCCGGTCGGCCTTCTGGAACAGCGAGCAGGCGCCTTCGGCGTCTTGAGCGTTGGCGAAGGGACCCGCGATCAGCCGCCATTTCTTGTCCGGCGCGAGAACGCGGCGCGGCTGCAAGCCCGCCACCAGTGCAGCATGCTTGGTGAGATATTCGCGCCATAGCGGCCGCAGCTCGTCCCGCTTGCCCACGGTGCCGATCTCGATGCCGTAGCGGGTCGAGCCGTCATTGGCCGCAGGCGGCAAGGCGACAGGATCGAAGGCGGCGATCTCAACCTCTTCCTGGGCGACTGCCGCCTCGGGCTCTGCCGCTTCGGGCTCAGGCTCGTCCGCGACCGCCACTTGGGCCGGTGCCTCGGGCTCCGGCGCCGCTTCGGCGACGGGTTCCGGCTCAGGCTCCGGCTCGGGCGCTGCAGCCACCGGCGGCGGCGCGGGAGGCGGGGGAGGCGTTTCCACCACGGCCTCCTCGACCACCTCTTCCTCGACGACCTCCGCAACGGGTGCCGGTTCGGGCGCCGCAGCGACGGGGGCAGGCTCCTGCGCTTTGGGCGGCGAGGTGGACACCGACGCGGAAGGCGGCAGCGCCGCAACCGGACCGATGAATCGCTCGATCGGCTGCAGCCGGGCATCGAGCGCCGCCAGTTGCTGCGTTAGATTTTGGATCGTGCCCTCGAGTGCGGAGACATCGGCGGTCCCGGCGCCGCTGACGACCGGCGCGGGCGCGGCTCCGCCGCCGCGGGTGGCGCGGCGGGCGGC
>NZ_LPWD01000467.1 GCF_001723295.1 Methyloceanibacter marginalis | reverse complement strand
GTTCCGTAAGTAATATCGCGATGAACTCCGGCTGAATGTTGCATTCAGCGCCGCTTCAAGGCGACTTTTCTAAAACGGGCTTACTCGAAGCAAGCGAAGCGAACCGTCCACGACGACGGCGCTCCGCAAACCAAACGGAGTAAGCACCATGACCCTCAAGACCCTTCTCATCGTCAGCGCGGCCGCGATCACCATCACGGCTGCGGCACCCGCCCATGCCGGCTCCTACCTTTCCCTGCAGCAATATGGCTGGGGCAACAGCTTCGGCAGCGCTCAGACCGGCCACAGGAACCGCCTGACCGTTTATCAGGACGCGCCCGCAACGATGCGATCGGCACGCAAGCCGGCAAGCGCAACCGCGTGGTCATCGGCCAGGACGGCCGCCGGAATGGCGCCAATGCCAGCCAGTACGGCCGCGGCAACATCGCCGGTATCGCCCAGTTCGGCCGCGGTCACACGGCGATCACGAGCCAAGACGGCCATGGCAACGCCGTCGGCGTGATCCAGGCCGGACGCGGCAACCACGCCAACGTGACCCAGATCGGACGCGGCAACGTGTCGGTCATCGTCCAAGACTAACTCGGGAAAGAAAGGACTTCAGTCATGTCACGCATCCTGATGACATCGCTTGCCGCGCTGCTGCCCCTCGGATTCGCCTGGGGCGCAGCGGCGGGCGGCGAGCCCCAAGGCGCTTATTCACAGGGCCCCTCTTGCGATATTCGCGTCGTGCGCGAGGGCGGCGGTCTCGTGCTCGAAGGTCTGGTCTTCGCGCCCATGCCGGCCGCAGGCTCCTACGAGCTCAAGATCTCGCAAGGTGGCCATGCCGGCCAGTCGAGCATCCGCCAAGGCGGCGACTTCGAAGCCGGCCCCGGCGCGGACGCATCGCTCGGCGTCGTTTCCCTGTCCGATCAGGGCGGTTACGCGGCCACGCTGATCGTGCATTGGCACGACGGCGCGCCGGACTGCACGCGCCATGTCGGCACCGGACGCACGCTTTAACCTCACACGCGCATGCCAGGAGACATCATCATGATCACGACCACACTCAAGGCCGGCCTTGTTGCCGCGGCCCTCGTCATCGCCGTAAGCACTCCGGTTTCCGCCGGCAGCTTCACCTTCTCGCTGACGCCCCGCGGCGACAGCGCCGATCTCATTCGCAGCGGGCTGCAGATCTACGGCATGGTCAACGAGGTCCAGGGCAAGAACCACGCAAAGGTGAAGCAGAAGGGGCGGAACAACGCCGCGGCCGTCAAACAGAAAGGCGCGGGCAATTACGGTCTCGTCTATCAGAACGGGAACGCGCACCGGGCCACGCTCGATCAGGGCGGCCGCAACAATGCCCTTGGCGTCTTCCAGTTCGGACGCGCGACGAATGCCGAGGTCGTGCAGAGAGGCCGCGGCGATGTCGGTCTCGTGTTCCAGGGCGGCTGGTAAGGCCGCTGGTAAGAAGGCTAGAGCAGCGGCACCGCGTAGTTCACGATCGCCCGGAACTGGTCGAGGTCGTCGCTGGGGAGGGTCGGATTGTCGAAGACCTGCCAGTCGATATATTCGACCTCCACGCGAAGCCCCTGGAGCTTGCCGCGATGGGGCTCGTAGACGAAGCGGAGATCGAGCTCCTCCTGGTCGGCGAAGCCTCCATTGGTGGCGAGGTCCGGCGTGCCGCTGCCCTTGCCCCAGGCGGCTTCGAGCCTCACCCCTTCGAGGCCGAGCCGCTCCAAATCGTAGGATAGCCTGACGAGATAGGCCTGCACGTCGGCCTGATCAAAATTGGTCACGACCAGCGCCGTGTACGATGTGCTGTAGCCGAACGGCTTTTGAATGTCCGCCGCGTCGCCGGTCTTCGACATCGCGCCGGTCAGCACGAGGCCTCGATAGCTCGTCACTATCCGCGCCGAAGCCTGATAGGTCTCGTAAGGGGCACCCGCGATCAGATCCGCGCCGACGGTCCGCTGATCGAGAATGTTGACGCCGGCCCGGACGCTCGGCCCATCGTCGTCGTTGCCGAACGGCAGGAGGTAATCGATCTCGCCATAGGCGGTGTTGAGCGAATCCTTGATCCAATAATTGGAGGCGCCAATGTTCCAGCCGTTGGCGCTGTAGCTGGCGCCCGTGATCAGGACGCCTTCGTCGCTCTCCGCGATGCCGAGCCCTTCGCTGAACGAGATGAAGCCGCCCTGATCCCACGGTTTGTAGCGCGTGAGATAGGAGGCCATGTAGTCGAGACCCGAGCGCCGGTGCTCGGGGGCGAGAACGACGCCCTCGAAAGCCAGAGGGATCATCCTGATGTCGTAGGGATTGATATAGGGCGTGCGCACGAGCTGCCGCCCTGCCGTGATCTCCTGACCTGCCAGGTTGAGACGTCCGTTGATCTGCCCGAGCGTCGTGATTTGATCGCCGTCCGCCGCGAGGTTCTCCGTCTCGCCGGCAAAGGATTCGCATAGAGAGGCTGCGTCGTGTAGAGCACGCCGCGGAGTTGGAAAACGTCGGCGAGATAGCCCGACTGATACGCGAGCGAGCCGCCGGTGGTGAACGCCTCCGGCCTGTTGAAGCCGAACTGGTCCTCGGCGACTCGTATGTCCGGCTGTTGGCGTGCAGCTCCGTATCGCGAAAGAAGGCAGGCGCGTTCGGCATGCGTTGGCGCCTGACCTCCTTGAGCCGTTCGTCGCGATCATCGACGTAGGGCTTTGGTCCGCGCAAATCGGCGCGCGGCTCGATCGGAACCTCGAAGCCTCGCCGATGGGGCTGTAGGCCCCCTTGGCGCTGGAGGGGATCGGATAGTCGGTGGCGCCCTGAGCCAGGGCACGCGGCGAAAGCCACGCGGCGGACAGAACGAGAGCCAGAGCGGCGCAAACGGCCCTGCCCTTCGTCAACCCGCCACTTCTCTCC
>NZ_LPWD01000466.1 GCF_001723295.1 Methyloceanibacter marginalis | reverse complement strand
AAGGCAGGGCTTCGCGAAACGGCGCTTGGTCCGATTCAAAAAGAAAGCGACGGAACTATCATGACCGAAACGAACCCGTCCGAGATCATCGAGCGCCCCGGAACTCTATCCGGTGCTTCCGCTTCGCGACATTGTGGTTTTCCCCTACATGATCGTGCCGCTCTTCGTCGGTCGCGAGAAATCGATCGCGGCGCTTGAAGAAGTGATGCGCACCGACAAGCAGATTCTGCTCGTCGCCCAGAAGAACGCGTCCGATGACGAGCCGACCGCCGACGGCATCTACGACATGGGCACGCTCGCCTCGGTCCTTCAGCTTCTGAAGCTGCCCGACGGCACCGTGAAGGTGCTGGTCGAGGGCACGCGCCGGGCGATGATTTCCCGCTACACGGACAACGAGAACTATTTCGAGGCCGAGATCGAGCCCGTCGAGGAGACGGTTGGCGCCGAGGACGAGATCGAGGCTCTGGCCCGCTCCGTCGTGTCCCAGTTCGAGAGCTATGTGAAGCTCAACAAGAAGATTTCACCCGAGGTGCTGGGCACCGCGAGCCAGATCGAGGACTATTCCAAGCTCGCCGACACCATCGCCAGCCATCTCGCCATCAAGATCGCCGAGAAACAGCAGATCCTCGAGGTCACGTCGGTCTCCGAGCGGCTGGAGCGCGTCTTCACCCTGATGGAGAGCGAGATCTCCGTGCTTCAGGTCGAGCGCAAGATCAGGAGCCGCGTCAAGCGTCAGATGGAGAAGACGCAGCGCGAGTACTACCTGAACGAGCAGATGAAGGCGATCCAGAAGGAGCTCGGCGACAGCGAGGAAGGCCGGGATGATCTGGCCGAGCTCGAAAACAAGATCGAGAAGACCAAGCTTTCCAAGGAAGCCCGCGAGAAGGCGATGGCGGAGTTCAAGAAGCTTCGCCAGATGAGCCCGATGTCGGCCGAGGCCACGGTGGTGCGCAACTACCTGGACTGGCTGTTGTCGATCCCGTGGGGCGTCAAGGGCAAGGTCAAGCGCGACCTGGACGATGCCCAGAAGGTCCTCGATGAGGACCATTACGGCCTGGAGAAGGTCAAGGATCGCATCGTCGAGTATCTCGCCGTGCAGAACCGGACCAACATGCTGAAAGGTCCGATCCTTTGCCTGGTCGGCCCCCCCGGCGTCGGCAAGACCTCGCTCGGCAAGTCCATCGCCAGGTCCACGGGCCGCGAATTCGTGCGCATGAGCCTTGGCGGCGTGCGCGACGAGGCGGAGATCCGCGGCCACAGGCGGACCTATATTGGCTCGATGCCCGGCAAGGTCATCCAGTCCATGAAGAAAGCGAAGAAGGTCAATCCGCTCTTCCTGCTCGACGAGATCGACAAGATGGGCGCCGATTTCCGAGGCGACCCGGCATCGGCCCTGCTCGAAGTGCTGGACCCGGAGCAGAACCACACCTTCAACGATCACTATCTCGAGGTGGACTACGACCTCTCGAACGTGATGTTCGTGACCACGGCGAATACGCTGAATATTCCGCCGGCCCTAATGGATCGGATGGAGATCATTCGCATCGCTGGGTACACCGAGGACGAGAAGGTCGAGATCGCCCGGCGCCACCTTATTCCCGAGCAGGTCAAGAACCACGGCCTCGAGCCGGAGGAGTTCGCCCTCGATGAGGAAGCGTTGAAACAGGTCATCCGCCGCTATACCCGCGAAGCGGGCGTGCGTAGCCTCGAGCGCGAGATCGCCAAGCTCTCCCGGAAGTCGGTCAAGGAACTCCTGACCACGGACCACAAGACCGTGCGGATCACGATGGAGAACCTCGCGGACTATCTCGGTGTGCCCAAATACCGCTACGGCGAAGCAGAGCTGGAAGACCAGGTCGGCGTGGTCACGGGCCTTGCCTGGACCGAGGTCGGCGGCGAGATCCTCACGGTCGAAGGCGTGATGATGCCCGGCAAAGGCAAGATGACCGTCACCGGCAATCTGCGCGATGTCATGAAAGAATCGATCTCGGCCGCGAACGCCTATGTGCGGGCCCGGGCTGTGGATTTCGGCATCGAGCCGCCTCTTTTCGAGAAGCGGGACATCCACGTTCACGTGCCCGAGGGCGCCACCCCAAAGGATGGACCGTCGGCCGGCGTGGCCATGGTCACGGCCATCATCTCTCTCATGACCGGAATCCCCGTGAGCCGCGAGGTCGCCATGACGGGCGAAATCACGCTGCGCGGCCGGGTTCTGCCCATCGGCGGCCTCAAGGAGAAGATGCTGGCGGCCTTGCGCGCGGGCATCAAGACCGTGATCATTCCCGAGGAAAACGTCAAGGATCTCGTAGAGATACCGGACTCTCTTAAGAATAAGCTTGAAATTCTCCCTGTCTCGCGTGTGGAGGAGGTGCTGAAGCTCGCCTTCACCCGGCCGCCTCAGCCGATCGTCTGGGAGGAGGAGGGCGAAGGTGCCGCGCAGGTCGTCCCGGCCAAGGACGAGAGCGCTTCGGGTCTGACCGCCCACTAGTCACGCGGGGGCGGCAGGCACTCTGCCGTCGATTTGCCTCAATCGCGTGGTCCAGCCTTATGCACCGAGTCGGCCAAATTTGTTGATTTTCCGCGTTTTTTGCGCCAGTCATACACCACTTGTTTGTGAATCGGAGCGTACCCAAAGCGGCCTCGAGGGTTCAAACCTGCGCCCTATGATTGGGGCCGAGCGAAAGGATGGAGCCGTGAACAAAGCTGAGCTTGTCGCCCAGGTGGCGAAAGAATCCGAACTGTCGAAGGACTCGGCCGAGAAGGCTGTCGACGCGACGTTCAAGAACATCGAGAAAGCCTTGAGCGGCGGAGACACCGTGCGCATCGTCGGCTTTGGCAATTTCCAGGTCGCGCAGCGCAAGGCCTCGGTCGGTCGCAATCCGCGCACCGGCGCCGAGGTTCAGATCCCGGCCTCGAAGGTGCCGAAGTTCCGTGCCGGCAAGGCACTCAAAGAGGCCTGCAACGCTTAAGGCGTGAGAGCCGAAGGATTTCTGGGCGGGGCCTTGCCGTTGCGCGAGGCTCCGCCTTTTCTTATTTGCAAGCCGTTGTTTGCCAGGTTTGCCTATAGGCGCTGGAGGAGGCTTGCTCTAACGCTTCCCGGACAATGGGGCGGTTAGCTCAGTCGGTAGAGCGCCACGTTTACACCGTGGATGTCGGCAGTTCGAGCCTGTCACCGCCCACCACCCCGGGAGGTCTTTCATGCGCCGCGTAACCGCCGTTCTTGCCGCCAGCCTGTCTCTCACCGTGTGTGTCTGGGGAAGCGCCAACGCCGCGCCCTTGAATTTGAACGACGTCGTCGAGGACGAGTCTCCGGAACAGCTCTGTGAGCGTGTCGCCGCCGATCCCTTCGAGGCTTCGGGCCTGAGGAGTGGAGCCATCCCTTCACCCGGGTCGATTTCTACCGGGCGCTCCCCGCCTGCACCGAAGCCCTGAAGGCCCATCCGGACGAGCAGCGCTTTGCCCTCGGCGTGGCCTTGGCCAACGTGGCCGGCAAGAAGCAAGACGCCGCCAAGCCGCTCCTGGAAAATCTCATTGCCAAGGGTAATACCTCGGCCATGCTCGTCCTGGCCTATATCTCGCCGGAATCCGAAGCCGCGACGCTCATGAAGCAAGCCGCCGACGCCGGTAACCCGAATGCCATGATGCTTTGGGGCATGACTCTCATCACCGGCAAGGGCGTCCCGAAGGACACGCTTGAAGGCGTGCGCCTGATGCGCCAGGCGGCGGAGGCGGGCTCCACCCGCGCCATGCTCATCCTGGCCAATTTCTATAATCAGGGGGTCTATGGCGTCGGTCTCAATCCCCGGGAGGCAACGAGCCTGATCACGGAAGCTGCCGACAAGGGCGATCCCGCAGCCAAGAACGTCCTGGCGAACCTCCAGGCGGCGGGAGAGGGCGGCGCCACGCCGCAATGAACCCTGGACGCTCTTCGCCCGGGTCACCTTGACTTGGGGAATCCCAGGCCGTACATGCAGAACATCGCCTCCGGCCGTGGTTTACGGCCCGGTGGGGGGTGTAGCTCAGTTGGTTAGAGCGCCGGCCTGTCACGCCGGAGGCCGCGGGTTCGAGTCCCGTCACTCCCGCCATTTCGGCCCCGTGAATGCAAACAAGAAGGCTTCGGAAAAGCCATGGGCCAGCTGCTGGTAGATTATCTGCCGCTCGTCATTTTCATCGGCATCGCTTCGTCATCTGCACGATTCTGCTCGCGGTGCCCTTTGTCGTCGCCGTCCGAAAGCCCGATCCGGAAAAAGTATCGGCCTATGAATGCGGCTTCGACGCGTTCGATGACGCCCGCATGAAATTCGATGTGCGCTTCTATCTCGTGTCGCTTCTTTTCATTATCTTCGATCTGGAGGTGGCGTTCCTCTTTCCCTGGGCGATAGCCTTCGATGAGGTCGGTGCGCTCGGGTTCTGGGCGATGATCGTGTTCTTGGCCGTTCTCACCATCGGCTTCATCTATGAGTGGCGGAAAGGCGCGCTCGAATGGGATTGATTCCCGAAGTCAGGTTCGAGACCGAAGGGAAGGGCGGTGGCCTCGTCACCGCCGGCGCCACCACGTTCGGCACCTTCTCCGACGAGCTCGCCGACAAGGGCTTCCTGCTGACCTCGGCCGACGACCTGATCAATTGGGCGCGCACCGGCTCGCTCATGTGGATGACGTTCGGCTTGGCCTGCTGCGCCGTCGAGATGATGCAAGCCTCCATGCCCCGCTACGATCTCGAGCGCTTCGGCTTCGCCCCGCGCGGCAGTCCGCGCCAATCCGATGTCATGATCGTCGCCGGCACGCTGTGCAACAAGATGGCGCCCGCGCTGCGCAAGGTCTACGACCAGATGCCCGAGCCCCGTTACGTGATCTCCATGGGCTCTTGCGCCAATGGCGGGGGCTACTATCACTATTCCTACTCTGTGGTTCGCGGCTGCGACCGTATCGTGCCCGTGGACATCTACGTTCCGGGTTGCCCGCCGACGGCCGAAGCGCTCGTTTACGGCGTGCTGCTCCTGCAGAAGAAGATCAGGCGGACTGGCACGATCGATCGCTGACCCGCTCTGGTCCTGGAGCTTTGATGGACGACGCGCTGAATAAGCTGGGCGGCTACCTCACCGGGAAGCTAGGGCCGAAGCTTGTGCGCTTCGAGGTGGCGCTCGGTGAGCTCACCGTCGAGGTGAAGCGCGACCGGATTCGCGATGTCATCACCTTTCTGCGCGACGACGAGCGCTGCCGCTTCGGCTGCCTCATCGATATCTGCGGGGTCGACTATCCCGAGCGCGAGGAGCGCTTCGATGTCGTCTACCATCTGCTGAGCCCCTGGCAGAACCAGCGCATCCGCGTGCGCATCACGGCCAGCGCCGAGACGCCGGTGCCGAGCCTGGTCGAGATCTTTCCCGCGGCCAACTGGTTCGAGCGCGAGGCGTTCGACCTTTACGGCATTCTGTTCGACGGTCATCCGGACTTGCGCCGCATCCTGACCGACTACGGATTTCAGGGGCATCCTCTGCGCAAGGACTTTCCCCTCACGGGCTTCGTGGAGCTCCGCTACGACGACGAGCTGAAGCGCGTCGTCTACGAGCCGGTGAAGCTGATGCAGGAGTTCCGCAATTTCGACTTCCTCAGCCCCTGGGAAGCGATGGACACCGCCATCCCCGGCGACGAGAAGGCGGGCTTAGCCCCCGACCGGAAGGGGGACACGTGAAACCGTCCCTTAAGAGCGGGCTGAAGCACAGCTTCTCCTACCAAGTGCCCGCCACCAAGACCGTGCCGCATCTCTATGACGAGGCGCCGCAGCTTCAGACCATGCCGGACGTGTTCGCCACGGGCTTCATGGTCGGGCTGATGGAATGGACCTGCGTGCAGCTTCTCGAGCCGCATCTCGACGAAGGCGAGGGGAGCCTCGGCACCCATATCGACGTCTCGCACAAATCGGCAACGCCCGTGGGCTTCACCGTCACCGTCGAGGCCGAGTGCATCGAGCTGCGCGGGCCCCGCGCCAAGTTCAAGGTCAGCGCCCATGACGGCGTCGACGAGATCGGGTCGGGCACCCATGAGCGCTTTATCGTCGGCTGGGATCGCTTCGAGAGAGGCGTCGCCGCCAAGCGCGCTCAAGGACCGGCAAAGGTGGACGCGTGATGGCCGAGACCGACACCAAGGCGCCGCCCATCGACAGCGGCAAACGTGAAGGCGACGACCGCACCTTCACCATCAATTTCGGCCCCCAGCATCCCGCCGCCCATGGCGTTCTGCGCCTCGTGCTCGAGCTCGACGGCGAGGTGGTCGAGCGCGTCGATCCGCATATCGGCCTGCTCCACCGCGGCACCGAAAAACTGATCGAGTACAAGACCTACCTCCAGGCTGTGCCCTATTTCGACCGGCTCGACTATGTCGCGCCCATGAACCAGGAGCACGCTTTCGCGCTCGCCGTGGAGAAGCTCGTGGGGCTGACCGTGCCCAAGCGCGCCCAGCTGATCCGCGTGCTCTATTCGGAGATCGGGCGCCTCCTGTCGCATCTGCTCAACATCACCACCCAAGCCCTCGACGTGGGCGCGCTGACCCCGCCGCTCTGGGGCTTCGAGGAGCGCGAGAAGCTCATGGTGTTCTATGAGCGGGCGAGCGGCAGCCGCATGCACGCGGCCTATTTCCGCCCCGGCGGCGTGCACCAGGACCTGCCGCCGAAGTTGGTGGACGACATCTACGCCTTCTGCGATCCGTTCCTCAAAGTCTGCGACGACATCGAGGGCCTGCTCACCGACAACCGCATCTTCAAGCAGCGGAACGTCGATATCGGCGTGATCAGCCAGGAGGACGCCTGGGCCCACGGCTTTACCGGCGTCATGATCCGCGGCACGGGCGCCGCCTGGGACTTGCGCAAGAGCCAGCCTTACGAGTGCTACGACGAGCTCGAATTCGACATTCCCATTGGCAAGAACGGCGATTGCTACGACCGCTACCTCATCCGCATGGAGGAGATGCGCCAGGCGGTCCGCCTGATGAAGCAATGTTGCGAGCGGCTCACCACCACGCCGGGTCCCGTCACCGTGGACAACCACAAGATGGTGCCGCCCTCGCGCGCCCGCATGAAGGGTTCCATGGAGTCCCTGATCCACCACTTCAAGCTGTATACGGAAGCTTATCACGTCCCGGTAGGCGAGGCCTATGCGGCCGTGGAGGCGCCCAAGGGCGAATTCGGCGTCTATCTGGTCGCCGACGGCACCAACCGGCCCTATCGCTGCAAGATCCGCGCGCCGAGCTTCCCCCATCTCGCGGCGCTCGAATTCCTCTGCCGCGGCCACATGCTGGCGGACGTGTCGGCCGTGCTCGGGTCGATCGATATTGTCTTTGGAGAGGTTGACCGTTGACCCTTTGTGCAGTTGCGAAATGGCGCGGGATCAGGGAGAGTCTCCAAGACCTTACGGAACTAAGTTAGGAGCGACTCGCGCAAGACTGGGCAACACCTCGCGCGGGATCATAGAAGATAGAGATGAGCGTCCGACGCCTCGCTGCGGAACAGCCTGAAGGCTTCGCCTTCACGCCCGAGAATCTCGACTGGGCCAAGGCTGAGATCAAGAAATACCCGGAAGGCCGCCAAGCCTCCGCCGTGCTGTCGCTGCTGTGGCGTGCGCAGGAGCAGATGGGCGGCTGGATCTCGGAGCCGGCCTTGCGCGCCGTCGCCGACATGCTCGGCATGGCCTACATCCGTGTCTACGAGATCGTCACCTTCTACACGATGTTCAATCTCGCGCCGGTCGGCCGCTACTATGTGCAGGTGTGCGGCACCACGCCCTGCATGCTGCGCGGCGCCGAGGACATCAAGGATGCCTGCCGCAAACATATCGGGCCCAAGGACACGGTCAGCAAGGACGGCATGTTCTCCTGGACGGAGGTCGAGTGCCTCGGCGCTTGCGTGAACGCGCCCATGGCTCAAATCAACAAATACTATTACGAGGACCTGACGCCGGAGAATTTCGAGTCGATCCTCAAGAGACTCCGCAAGGGCGAGCACGTCGAGCCCGGGCCGCAGAACGGTCGGAAGACCTCCGCGCCCTTGAGCGGCCCGAATACGCTTACCGACGCGTCCATCTATGCAAACGACACATCCGGCCCCGCCTTCGGCTGCGCCGGACCGGCGCTCGTTGATGCCGAGGCGAAGCGTCCGGGCGCCGCTGCCAATGTCCGCGAGGCTGCCGTGCCCAAGCCGCCTTTGAAGAAGCCGTCTGTGAAGAAGCCGAGGCCCAGCTGATGCTCGCCGACAAGGACCGCATCTTCAAGAATCTCTACGGGCTCCGCAGTTGGCGTCTCGAGGCGGCGCGCGCGCGCGGCGCTGGGACGGCACCAAGGAGATGATCGCGCGCGGCCATGACGCCGTCATCGACGAGGTCAAGGCGTCGGGCTTGCGCGGGCGCGGCGGGGCGGGCTTCCCCACCGGGCTGAAATGGTCGTTCATGCCGAAGAACGACAGCCGCCCGAGCTATCTCGCGGTCAACGCCGATGAATCCGAGCCTGGCACCTGCAAGGACCGGGAGATCATGCGCCACGACCCGCATCTTCTCATCGAGGGTGCGCTGCTCGCCGGCTTCGCCATGCGGGCGCATACCTCCTACATCTATATTCGCGGCGAGTTCATCGCCGAGCGTGAGATCCTGCAAGCGGCCATCGACGAAGCCTATGACGCCAAGCTGATCGGCAAGGACAACGTCAACGGTTGGGATTTCGACCTCTATGTTCATCACGGCGCGGGCGCCTATATCTGTGGCGAGGAGACGGCGCTGCTCGAAAGCCTCGAAGGCAAGAAGGGCCAGCCCCGCCTGAAGCCGCCGTTCCCGGCCAATTGCGGCCTCTATGGCGCGCCCACCACGGTCAACAACGTCGAAACCATCGCCTCGGTGCCCGACATCTTGCGGCGCGGCGCCACTTGGTTTGCCTCGCTCGGCCGCCCCAACAACACCGGCACCAAGCTCTACTGCATTTCCGGCCACGTGAACGAGCCCTGCACCGTGGAAGAGGAGATGGGCATTCCGCTGCGCGAGCTGATCGATTACTACGCCGGCGGCGTGCGCGGCGGCTGGGACAATCTTCTCGCCATCATCCCGGGCGGCTCGTCGGTGCCCTGCATCACGGCGGACGTCTGCGATACGGTCTTGATGGACTTCGATAGCCTGAAGGAAGCCGGAACCGCGCTCGGCACCGGCGGCATCATCGTCATGGACAAGTCCACCGACATGATCCGGGCCATCGCGCGCATCTCCTATTTCTACAAGCACGAGTCCTGCGGCCAGTGCACGCCGTGCCGCGAGGGCACCGGCTGGATGTGGCGCGTGCTGGAACGCATGGCCAATGGCGAGGCGGAAAAAGCCGAGATCGAGATGCTGCTTGACGTGAGCTATCAGGTCGAGGGCCACACCATCTGCGCGCTGGGCGACGCCGCCGCGTGGCCGGTGCAAGGCCTCATCAAGAACTTCCGCCACGTCATCGAGGAACGCATCGACCAAAAAGCCACGAAGCCGATCTCACCGTCCGTACCGGTGGCGGCGGAGTAGGGGACCATGCGTACTCATTTCAATCCACGTCATCCTGAGGTGCTCGCGCAGCGAGCCTCGAAGGAGACGTGGCCCCATCGCAGCCGCATGCTTCGAGGCCCGCTTTGGCGGGCACCTCAGCATGACGGCGTTCGTGGAAACCGATCCCGGGTCACCGCCCATGCCTAAGATCATCATCGACGACACCGAGCATGATTTCCCGGACGGCATCACGCTGATCCAAGCCTGCGATATGGCCGGCGTCGAGATTCCGCGCTTCTGCTACCACGAGCGTCTGTCGATCGCCGGCAATTGCCGCATGTGTCTCGTGGAAGTCGTCGGCATGCCGAAGCCCGTCGCCTCCTGCGCCATGTCGGTGAACGATCTGAGGCCCAACCGGGACGGCACGCCGCCGACGGTGCTGACCCAGTCCGCAACCACGCGAAAGGCGCAAGAAGGCACGCTCGAATTCCTGCTCATCAATCACCCGCTCGATTGTCCGATCTGCGACCAAGGCGGCGAGTGCGATCTGCAAGACCAGACCATGGCGTTTGGCTTCGATGCCGGCCGCTATCAAGACAACAAGCGCGCCGTCGAGGACAAATATCTCGGGCCGCTGATCAAGACCTTTATGACGCGCTGCATTCACTGCACACGCTGCGTCCGCTTCATGAGCGAGGTCGCGGGCGTCCAGGAACTGGGCGCGATCGGCCGCGGCGAGGATATGGAGATCACCACCTATCTCGAGCACGGAATGCACTCGAACCTGTCGGGCAATGTGGTCGATCTCTGCCCGGTGGGCGCCCTGACGGCCAAGCCCTACGCCTTTCTGGCCCGCCCCTGGGAACTCACCAAGACGCCCTCCATCGACGTCATGGATGCGCTCGGCTCGGCCATCAGGGTCGATGCCCGCGGCCGCGAGGTCTTGCGCATTCTGCCCCGGATCAACGATGCGGTGAACGAAGAATGGATTTCCGACAAGGCGCGCCATGTCTGGGACGGCCTGCGCACGCAGCGCCTCGACCGGCCTTACCTGAAGCGCAACGGCAAGCTCGAGCCCGC
This sequence comes from Methyloceanibacter marginalis, assembly GCF_001723295.1. Classification (GTDB taxonomy): domain Bacteria; phylum Pseudomonadota; class Alphaproteobacteria; order Rhizobiales; family Methyloligellaceae; genus Methyloceanibacter; species Methyloceanibacter marginalis. The sequence goes on along the minus strand of NZ_LPWD01000466.1, from coordinate 10,261 downwards.
CACCTGGGACGAGGCGTTCGCGGCGATCGCGGCAAAGCTGAGCGCCTTGACGGCAAGAAGTTTGGCGGCCATCGCCGGCGATCTCGCCGCCGCGGAAGACATGTACGCCTTGAAGGAACTCGCTGGCGGGCTCGGCTCGCCGAACGTCGATTGCCGCCAGGACGGCGCCAAGCTCGATCCTTCCTTGGGCCGCGCGACCTATCTGTTCAACACGACGATCGGCGGCATCGAGGACGCCGACGCCGTTCTGTTTGTCGGCACCGATCCGCGCGTCGAGGCGCCGGTGCTTACGCGCGCGTTCAGCGTTGGCACCAGCTCAAAGGGCCTGTTGCCCGTCGGCCTGATCGGGACGGAAGTCGACCTCACCTATCCTTGCGAGTATCTCGGGGCCGGGCCCGAGACCCTCGCCAAGATCGCCGACGGCTCTCATGCCTTTGCCAAGACCCTGCAAGAGGCGGAGAAGCCCATGATTGTCGTGGGGCCAGGCAGCGCTTGCGCGCCTGACGGCGCGGCGGTCCTGGCGCTGGCCGCCAAGGCCGCAAAGAAGATGGGCGCGCTCACCGGCGGCTGGAACGGCTTCAACGTGCTGCATACCGCCGCTGGTCGTGTCGCAGGCCTTGATCTCGGCTTCGTGCCGGGGGAAGGGCGGTCTCGACGTGGAGGCCATGTTCGCGCCGCGGGCAAGGGCGATCTCAAAGTCGTCTATCTGCTCGGGGCCGACGAGATCGACGCGAGCCGTCTCGGCGATGCCTTTGTCATCTATCAGGGGAGCCACGGCGACCGCGGCGCGCACCGCGCCGACGTGATCTTGCCGGGCGCCGCCTACACCGAGAAAGACGGCACCTATGTGAATACCGAAGGGCGGGCGCAGATGACCACCCGCGCCATCTTTCCCCCGGGCGAGGCCCGCGAGGACTGGACGATCCTCCGCGCGTTGTCAGGCGTGCTGGGCCGGCCGCTTCCCTTCGACAGCCTGCAAGAGCTGCGTGCGAAGATGTACGCGGCCTGTCCCCATCTGGCGCTGCTCGATCTCGTGGAGCCGGCTGACGCCGCAGCCATCGAGAAGCTTGCCGGAAAACCCGCAAAGCCGGGCAAGGATCGCTTCGGTCTCGTCATCGAGGACTATTACCTCTCCAATCCCGTGGCCCGTGCTTCCGCCATCATGGCGAGTTTGAGCGCCATGCACGCCGGCGGGCCCGAGAAGGCGACCGGCACCGATGGTTGAATTCTGGACCAATTACGGATGGCCGACCGCGCTCATCGTCGCGCATAGCGTGGCACTGATCGTCGTCCTGCTGATCGTCGTTGCGTTCGTGCTCTACGCCGACCGCAAGGTCTGGGCTGCGGTGCAGATGCGGCGCGGACCGAACGTGGTCGGACCGTTCGGCTTGTGGCAGTCCTTCGCCGACCTTCTGAAGTTCGTCTTCAAGGAGGTCATCATCCCGGCGGGCTCCAACAAGGGCCTGTTCCTCATGGCGCCGATCATCACGGCCGGACTCGCGATCTCCGCCTGGGCGGTCATGCCCGTCGACAAGGGCTGGGCCGTGGCCGACATCAATGTCGGCGTGCTCTACATTTTCGCGATATCGAGTCTACAGGTGTATGGCGTGATCATCGCCGGCTGGGCCTCGAACTCGAAATACGCCTTCCTCGCCGCCCTGCGTTCGGCGGCACAGATGGTCTCCTACGAGGTCTCCCTCGGCTTCGTCATCATCACGGCGCTGCTCGTCGCCGGCTCGCTCAATCTCACGGATATCGTTATGGCCCAGGACCGGGGCTGGGGCCTGCTCGGCTGGTACTGGCTGCCGCTGTTCCCGATGTTCGTCATCTTCTTCATCTCGATGCTCGCCGAGACCAACCGGCCGCCTTTCGACCTCCTGGAGGCGGAATCCGAGCTCGTGGCCGGGTTCATGGTCGAGTACTCCTCGACCCCCTATATGCTTTTCATGTTGGGCGAGTACGTCGCCATTATCCTGTTGTGCGGGCTGGGCACGGTCCTTTTCCTCGGCGGCTGGCTTCCGCCGTTTCCGGTCGCGCCCTTCACCTGGATACCGGGCGTGCTATGGTTCGTCCTGAAAGTTGGCTTCCTGTTCTTCCTCGTCTCCATGGTCAAGGCCATGGTGCCGCGTTATCGCTACGATCAGCTGATGCGGCTTGGCTGGAAGGTGTTTCTACCCTTGTCGCTTGCCGCCGTCGTGGTCGTGGCCGCGGTCTTGCGCCTTTGGCAATACGGTATTTGAGAGGAGTTGACGCGTGATGCGCGTTGCCCAAGCCGCCAAATCGCTTCTGCTGCTGGAGTTTCTGTCGGCCTTCTGGCTCGCCATGAAATACTTCGTCGGCCCTAAGGCGACTCTCAACTACCCGTATGAGAAGGGCCCGCTCTCGCCGCGCTTCCGCGGCGAGCACGCGCTGCGGCGCTATCCCAATGGCGAGGAGCGCTGCATCGCCTGCAAGCTCTGCGAGGCGATCTGCCCGGCCCAGGCCATCACCATCGAGGCCGGCCCGCGCCGCAATGACGGCACGCGGCGCACTACCCGCTATGACATCGACATGGTGAAGTGCATCTATTGCGGCTTCTGTCAGGAGGCCTGTCCTGTCGAGGCCATCGTCGAGGGGCCGAACTTCGAATTCGCCACCGAGACCCGCGAGGAGCTCTATTACGACAAGGACCGGCTGCTCGCGAACGGCGACCGTTGGGAGCGCGAGATCGCCAAGAATATCGCGCTCGATGCGCCGTATCGATGAGGGGCTCGTGGGGATCTTGGGGGCAAATCTTTTTTCCGTGCCCGGCCGCCGCGCCGGGCTCTGCTTTGATCTGCTAGTCAGCACGAAGAAGGCTGCATGATGCTCTCCGCGTTGTTCTTCTATCTGTTCGCCACGATGTGTGTCGGCGCCGGCGTGATGGTCATCGCCGCGAAGAACCCGGTGCATGCGGTGCTCTATCTGATCTTCGCCTTCTTCAACGCCGCCGGTCTGTTCGTGCTGCTGGGCGCCGAGTTCATCGCCATGATCCTGGTGGTGGTCTATGTGGGCGCGGTCATGGTGCTGTTCCTGTTCGTGGTGATGATGCTCGACGTGAATTTCGCGGAGCTGCGCGCGGGCTTTCTCAAATATCTGCCGGTCGGCGCCATCGTCGGGATTCTGCTTCTCGTGGAGCTGGTCTTCGTGGTCGGCGCCTGGCTGACCGCGCCGGACCTCATCCGGGATGCGCCGACGCCGCCGGCCTCCGAGATGAGCAACACCCAAGCCTTGGGCGAGCTGCTTTACACCCGCTACGTCTATCTGTTCGAGGCGGCGGGGCTCATTCTGCTGGTTGCCATGATCGGCGCCATCGTGCTCACCCTCCACCACAAGCGCGACGTGCGCCGTCAGTCCGTCGCCGCACAGGTCGGCCGCACCCGCGAGACGGCCATCGAGGTGGTTCAGGTCGAGACGGGGAAGGGGCTCAAATGACCGTCGGCCTCAGCCACTATCTCACCGTCGCCGCGGTGCTGTTCACCGTCGGCATCTTCGGCATCTTCTTGAACCGCAAGAACGTCATCGTCATTCTCATGTCGATTGAGCTGATGATGCTCGCGGTCAATCTCAATCTCGTGGCGTTCTCCGCCTTCCACGGCGATCTCGTCGGGCAGATCTTCACCCTGATCGCGCTCACCGTGGCGGCCGCCGAAGCCGCGATCGGGCTCGCCATCGTCGTCGTCTATTTCCGCAACCGCGGCACGATCGACGTCGCCGAAATCGATCTCCTGAAAGGCTGACGGCAGGGCGCAGATGTATCAGGCGATCCTCTTCCTGCCCCTGATCGGGGCCCTGTTCGCCGGGCTGCTCGGCCGTTTCGTCGGCGCGCGCGCCTGCGAGGTGGTGACCATCTCGCTGATGTTCGTCGCCGCCTTCCTGTCCTGGATCGCCTTCTATCAGGTCGCCATCGAGGGCAACGACGTGCGGCTGGCCCTGATCGGCTTCATCAGCTCCGGGGAGTTCAAGACGGTTTGGTCGATCCGCGTCGACACCCTGACCGCGGTGATGCTGGTCGTGGTCAACACCGTGTCGTCGGTGGTGCACCTCTATTCCGTCGGCTACATGGACGAGGATCCGCACAAAGAACGCTTCTTCGCCTATCTCTCCATGTTCACCTTCGCAATGCTGGCGCTGGTGACCTCCGACGATCTGCTCCAGCTGTTCTTCGGCTGGGAGGGAGTCGGCCTCGCCTCCTATCTGTTGATCGGCTTCTGGTACAAGAAACCGGAAGCCAACGCCGCCGCCATCAAGGCCTTCATCGTCAACCGCGTCGGCGATTTCGGCTTCGCGCTCGGCATCTTCGCAATCTTCGTCGTCTTCGGCGCCGTGCAATACGACACGATCTTCGCCGCCGCCCCCGACCAGGTCGGCAAGACCATGACCTTCCTCGCCTGGGAGGTCCCGGTGCTGGAGCTGATCTGCTTCCTCCTGTTCATGGGGGCCATGGGCAAGTCGGCCCAGTTCCTGCTGCACACCTGGCTCCCCGACGCCATGGAAGGCCCGACGCCCGTCTCCGCCCTGATCCATGCCGCGACCATGGTGACCGCCGGCGTGTTCATGGTGGCGCGCCTCTCGCCGCTGTTCGAACTCGCGCCCTACGCGCTGGCCTTCGTCGCCATCATCGGCGCCACATCCGCCTTCTTCGCCGCCACCGCCGCGGTGGTGCAGACCGACATCAAGCGCGTCATCGCCTATTCGACCTGCTCCCAGCTCGGCTACATGTTCGCCGCCGAAGGCGTCGGTGCCTTCGGGGCAGGGATGTTCCACCTCTTCACCCATGCCTGCTTCAAGGCGCTGCTGTTTCTGTGCGCCGGCGCCGTCATCCACACCCTTGCCGACAATCAGGACATGCGCCGCATGGGCGGTCTGCGCAAAGTCATCCCCTTCACCTGGGCCATGATGCTGATCGGCTCGCTCGCGCTCACCGCTTTCCCGCTCACCTCGGGCTTCGTCTCCAAGGATTTCATCATCGAGACGACCTGGTTCGATCACACCCCCGTCGGCCAATACACCTATTGGATGACTCTCATCGCGGCCTTCCTCACCGCGCTCTACACCTGGCGTCTCATGTTCATGACCTTCGAGGGCAATTTCAAAGGCGGCAGGCAAGTCCTCGAGCACGCCCACGAGCCGCCCTGGACCATGGCCCTGCCGCTTCTGATCCTGGCCGCCGGCGCGCTGTTCGCCGGCCTCGGCTTCCGGCATCTCTTCATCGGCGCCGATCAGGTCGCCTTCTGGCGCGACTCCATCGTGCTGCCCGAGCACGCCCATCACGACGTGCCGTTCTGGCTGACCCTGTCACCGACGCTTGCCATGACGGCGGGCTTCCTCATCGCTTGGTACTGTTATATGTGGCAGCCGCTCCTGCCGTTCGGCCTGCTCAAGCGCTTCCCGGCGACCAACCGGTTCTTCCTTCATGCCTGGTATTTCGACGCGCTCTATGACCGCCTGTTCGTGCAGCCGGCGAAATGGCTCGGCAATTTTCTCTGGAAGTACGGCGACGGCGCCGTCATCGACGGCATCGGGCCGAACGGCATCGCCGCCCGGGTCCTGGACATCACCAACCGCGTGGTCCGGCTCCAGAGCGGCTATATCTATCACTACGCCTTCGTCATGCTGATCGGCGTGGCGCTTCTCATCACCTATTTCATCGTGGCGGGAGGCGCGCTGACCCCATGAGCTATGGCTGGCCGATCCTTTCCACGGTGACCTTCCTGCCGCTTGTCGGCGCGCTGCTGATCTTCGCGCTGCGCGGCAACGACGAGAGCACGTACCGCAACGCGCGTTATATCGCGTTGTGGACCACGCTCATCACCTTCGCCATCTCGCTGCTGCTGTGGCGCGACTTCGATCCTGCGACGGCGCAGTTCCAGTTCGTGGAGCTGCGGCCTTGGCTCGGCCCCATCACCTTCCATATGGGTCTAGACGGTATCTCCATGCCGTTCGTGGTGCTGACCACGCTGCTGATGCCGCTTACCGTCCTGTCGAGCTTCGGCGCCATCAAGGTGCGGGTGAAGGAGTTCATGATCGCGTTTCTGGTGCTGGAAACGCTGATGCTCGGCGTGTTCTGCTCCCTCGACCTGGTCATGTTCTATCTGTTCTTCGAGGGCGGTCTGATCCCGATGTTCCTCATCATCGGCATCTGGGGCGGCCCCCGGCGCGTTTATTCCAGCTTCAAGTTCTTCCTCTACACGCTCGCCGGCTCGCTGCTGATGCTGCTGGCCATCATGGCGATCTATTGGGAGGCGGGCACCACCAACATTCCGGCGCTGCTGACCCACGACTTCCCGCCGGAAATGCAAACCTGGCTGTGGTTCGCCTTCCTGGCGTCCTTCGCGGTGAAGCTGCCCATGTGGCCGGTGCATACCTGGTTGCCCGACGCCCATGTGGAGGCGCCTACCGCGGGTTCCGTGATCCTTGCCGGCGTCCTCTTGAAGCTCGGCGGCTACGGCTTCTTACGCTTCTCTATACCCATGTTCCCGCTGGCCTCGGCGGAGTTCGCACCGCTCATCTTTGCCTTGTCGGTCATCGCCATCATCTACACGTCTCTGGTGGCCCTGGCGCAGACGGATATGAAGAAGCTGATCGCCTATTCGTCCGTCGCCCATATGGGTTTCGTCACCATCGGCATCTTCACGCTCACCATGCAGGGACTCCAGGGCGGCATCTTCCTCATGTTGTCTCACGGCATCGTCTCCGCGGGGCTCTTCCTCTGTGTGGGCGTGGTCTATGACCGCATGCACACCCACAAGATCGACGTCTTCAGCGGGCTCGTGAACCGCATGCCGCTCTATGCCGCCGTGTTCATGATCTTCACGCTGGCCAATGTGGGCCTGCCGGGGACGAGCGGATTCGTCGGCGAGTTCTTGACGCTGCTCGGCGCCTTCGAGGTGAATACATGGGTCGCGCTGTTCGCCACCACCGGCATCATCCTGTCGGCGGGCTACGCCTTGTGGCTCTACCGCCGGATTATCTTCGGCACCATCACCAATCCCGCGCTCAAGGCCATCAAGGATCTGTCCTGGCGTGAGGTCGCCGTCATGGTGCCGCTGATCCTCATCACCATCTTCTTCGGCTTCCACCCGAACCCGATCCTCGACGTCTCGGCCGTTTCGGTTGAGGCCTTGATCTCCGACTTCAAAGCGAGCCTTGCCGCAGCCGAACAGGCGCGGTTTGCGCTGGCGCCGTAGAGGAGGCCTGCGGTGTTCGACCAAGCCCATCTCCTCGCCATCCTGCCAGAGATCACGCTCGCGGTGGGCGCCATGGCCTTGCTCATGGTCGGAGTAGGGGGGCGCGACGAGGAGCGCGGCGAGCTCGTCCTGTGGCTCGCGGTCGCCGTTCTCGTCTTGGCCGGGATCTTCGTCGCGACCGGCGAGGGCACCGTCACCCTGTTTACCGGCAGCTTCATCGTCGATCCTTACGCGCGGATGCTGAAGCTGCTGGCTCTTGTCGGCGCCACCGTCGCGCTCATCATGTCGCTCACCTACTGGCGCGACACCGATGGCGGGGTGAAATTCGAGTATCCGGTGCTCCTGCTCTTCGCCGCCACCGGCATGCTGATGATGATCTCGGCCTACGATCTCATCGCGCTCTATGTGGGGCTGGAGCTGCAGAGCCTCGCGCTCTACGTCGTCGCCGCCTTCAAGCGCGATTCCGCGCGCTCCTCCGAGGCGGGCCTGAAATATTTCGTCCTCGGCGCGCTGTCCTCGGGCATGCTGCTTTACGGTGCCTCGCTCGTCTATGGTTTCACCGGCTCCACCGAGTTTGCGCAGATCGCGGGCGCCGTGCAGCCGTCCGGCGCCAATCTTGGCTCTTCGGTCTGGTGTTCCTGCTCGCAGGCTTCGCCTTCAAGATTTCCGCCGTGCCGTTCCATATGTGGACGCCGGACGTCTATGAGGGCGCGACCGACGCCGGTCGCCGCCTTCTTCGCCGCGGCGCCTAAGATCGCCGCCATGGCGCTGCTCGTGCGGGTGGTGATCTCCGCCTTTCCCGCGGTCACCACGGAATGGCAGCAGATCGTCATCTTCCTCGCCATCGCCTCCATGGCGCTCGGCTCTTTTGCCGCCATCGGGCAGCGCAACATCAAACGGCTGATGGCCTATAGCTCAATCGGCCATATGGGCTACGCATTGGTCGGTCTCGCGCCCGGGACGGCGGAAGGCGTGCAAGGCGTGATCGTCTATCTGGCCATCTATTTGGTCATGACGTCTGGCACCTTCGCCTTCATCCTGTCGCTCAGGCGCGACGGCAAGATGGTCGAGGAGATCAGCCAGCTTTCGGGCCTGTCCCGCACGAGCCCTCTGATGGCGCTCATGTTGGCGATACTGTTGTTTTCCCTGGCCGGCATTCCGCCTCTTGCGGGCTTCTTTGCCAAGTTCTACGTCTTCCTGGCCGCCATCGAATCCGGGCTCTACGCGCTCGCGGTGATCGGCGTGCTCTTGAGCGTGGTGGGTGCGTTCTATTACCTACGTATCGTCAAGATCATGTATTTTGACGAGCCCGTCGAAAGCTTCGAGCCCATGCCGCGGATCCTTGCCGCGGTGCTCGGAACCAGCGGGGTGTTGATCCTGTTCTTCTTCATCTACCCGGCGCCATTGGTTGCGGCCGCCGGCGTAGCCGCCAAATCATTGTTCTAAATGTCTTTTATCGCTTCACCCTCACCCAAGATGCCCCCCGGACACCGTCTGCTGCGGCTGGATACGGTCGATTCCACCAATGCGGAAGCCAGGCGGCGCGCCGACATGGGGGAACCCGGTCCGCTGTGGATCTGGTCGGCTCGCCAGTCGAAGGGCCGGGGGCGCGCCGGGCGGGAATGGACCTCCCAAGTCGGCAATCTGTTTGCGAGCCTCCTGATCCGCCTCAATTGTCCGCTGCCGGTCGCAAGTCAGCTCGCGCTCGTCGCCGGCATCGTGACCTACGAGACGGTCGCCAAGCTTATCGCTTATGAGGGCCGCTCGGCCCTTCTGCTCAAATGGCCGAACGACGTGTTGCTGTCGGAGGAGAAGGTCGCCGGCATGCTCCTTGAGAACGTGGGAAACCCGAGCAAGCCGGGCACCACCGTCGTCATCGGCACCGGGATCAATCTCGCGGCCTACCCCGAGAACCTGCCGCAACCGGCGATCAGTCTCGACGCCTACGGTCTCACGGTGACGCCGGCCCAAGCGCTCCAAGTGTTGGCGGCGACCACTCACGAATGGCTTCAGCGCTGGGCCGAGGGCGCGACCTTCCCAACCATCAGGCGCGCCTGGCTCGACCGCGCCGGCCCGTTAGGCCGTCCTTTGGTCGCGCGGATCAACGGCGAAGAGATTGAAGGCGCCTATGCGGGCCTCGACTCCGAGGGCGCGTTGCGGCTCAAGACCGCCGCCGGCGAGAAGCACATCACCGCCGGCGATGTCTTCTTCGCGAGCCGATAGACCGTCTTGAGCCAAGTGTCCTCGAAATCAAATCGCGGCGGTGACGCGCTCGTCTTCGTGCCCCTTGGGGGCGTCGGCGAGATCGGCATGAATCTCTATCTCTACGGCTATGGCCGTGGCGGCGCTTACACCTGGCTGATCGTCGACATGGGCGTGACTTTCGGCGGCGAGTTCGAACCGGGCATCGACGTCATCTTGCCGGATATCCGGTTTCTCGAAGAAGAGCGCCACAACATCGCCGGCCTCCTTTTGACCCACGCCCATGAAGATCATTACGGCGCCATCCCCGATTTGTGGCCGCTGCTCGGCCGCGTGCCGATCTACGCCACGCCCTTCACCGCCGAGATGCTGCGCTCGAAGTTCGGCGAGATGAATGTGAACGTTGAGGATTTGCCGCTCGACGTGGTGCCGATGGGGGGACGGCGCAGCATCGGGCCCTTCGACGTGGAGCTGATTGCCATGTCGCATTCGATTCCCGAGCCGAACGCCGTCGCCATCACCACGCCGCTTGGCACGGTGCTGCACACCGGCGATTGGAAGCTCGACGAGCAGCCTTTGACCAGCGCGCCGACCGACGAGACGCGCTTGCGCGAGATCGGCCGGGACGGGGTCGCCGCGCTGATCTGTGATTCGACGAATGCCATCCGCGACGGCATCTCGCCGTCCGAGGCCGAGGTTGCGGTGAACCTGACGCAGCTCATCGCCAAGGCGCCGAATTGTGTCGCGGTGACCACCTTTGCCTCGAACGTGGCGCGTCTCGGCTCCGTGGCGAAGGCGGCGCAAGCCGCGGGCCGCGAGCTCGTGATCGCCGGGCGGGCCATGTATCGTGC
>NZ_LPWD01000465.1 GCF_001723295.1 Methyloceanibacter marginalis | reverse complement strand
CTCGCCTATACCAAGACCTTCGCCATGGCCGCGGCTGCGCTCCTCTCGGTCTTGGTGGTGCCGGCGCTCATGGTGATCTTCGTCCGCGGCCGCATCATGCCTGAGCATCGAAATCCAGTGAATCGGTTCCTCATCTGGATTTATCGTCCAGTCATCGAGCTCGCATTGCGATTCAAGACTGTCACCATCTTAGTGGCGTTAGTGGTGCTCGCCGGAAGCCTCTGGCCCGCGTCGAAGCTCGGAAGCGAGTTCATGCCTAATCTCAACGAAGGCACTTTGCTCTACATGCCGACGACCTTGCCGGGTATTTCCGTGACCGAAGCGGGTCAACTGCTACAGACGCAGAACAAGATCATCAAGACGTTTCCTGAAGTGGAGTCCGTGTGGGGTAAAGCTGGACGCGCTTCCACCGCGACCGATCCCGCGCCGATGGAGATGTTCGAAACAGTGATCAACTTAAAACCTGAGAGTGAGTGGCGCGACAGCCTGACCATTGATGCCCTCATTGCCGAGATGGACAAATCACTACAATTCCCCGGGGTCTCGAATGCGTGGACGATGCCAATCAAAGCTCGCATCGATATGCTGTCGACCGGCATCCGCACGCCGGTCGGCGTCAAAGTGTTCGGCACAGACCTGGGTGAAATGGAGCGGCTCGCGCGCAAGATCGAGGCCGCCATTCGCACAGTACCAGGAACCACGAGCGCCTACGCCGAGCGGGCGATTGGCGGCTACTACGTCAATATCGACCCGGACCGGACCCAGCTCGCCCGATACGGCCTTATGGTCGGCGACGTGCAGAACGTTATAGCAACGGCGCTCGGAGCACAGCCGGTGACCACGACGGTCGAAGGGCGGGAGCGGTACGACGTGGCCATCCGCTATCCCCGCGAGTATCGGAACGATCCTCAAGCAATCGCCAAGGATGTTCTGGTCCCCACCCCTGACGGCGGCACGGTCCCGCTCGGCGAGGTTGCCACGGTGAGCCTAGGCCAGGGGCCGTCCATGATCCGCACAGAGGATGCCCAGTTAGCCCTCTACATTTTCGTCGATTTCCGCGACCGCGATATCGGCAGCTTCGTTGCCGACGCGCAGAGGGCCGTAGCAAACCAAATCGACTTTCCAACGGGCTACTATGTCACTTGGAGTGGTCAGTTCGAGTATCTGCAGCGTGCCAAGCAGCGGCTTCAGGTGGTGGTGCCGATTACCGTCTTGATCATCTTTTTCCTGCTCTACCTTAATTTTCGCCGAATTACTGAGACGCTGATTGTCATGCTGTCGGTGCCTTTCGCGCTGATCGGCGGCTTTTGGCTGATGTGGTGGCTCGGCTTCAATCTCTCCGTAGCCGTGGTCGTGGGATTCATTGCCCTGGCCGGCGTCGCCGCCGAGACCGGTGTCATCATGTTAATCTATCTCGATGGAGCACTGAGAGAGTTGAAGGAGCAGCGCGAACGCGAGGGTCAGCAGTTTACCCGCGACGATCTGTACGATGCAATCATGACCGGCGCCGTGGAGCGTGTTCGACCCAAGATGATGACGGTCACAGCAATCATGGCCGGGCTGTTACCGATCATGTGGAGTCATGGAGCAGGTGCCGAGGTGATGCAACGTATCGCTGTTCCCATGATAGGCGGCATGGTGTCGTCGACGGTCTTGACGCTTGTCGTTATTCCCGTGGTGTACGCATTGGTCAAAACCATGGCAATGCGGAAAGGTCGGGTTCATCCGGGTGCTGCTCTGCCTCAAGTTTGATGAAACATCGTCGTCCTCGTCTAGAAAGCACTGGGAACAGACCTAACGCGCCAGGAAAGGACCTTCGGAATGATGGACATGATGAACAGCGGAATGATGTGGGGAATGGGAATTTGGTGGCTCGTCATCGCCGCAATTGCGGTGCTCGTCATCGCGGCGCTGATCAAGTATCTGTTCTTCCGCTGACGTACCTGCTAACTCGAGGGCAGGTTGAGGTCTCCGGAGCGGTCGGCTTTTTGGCGGTCAAACGCTGCCGCCAGAAACACGAAGTCGGTTGCACTATGATACTCCACCGACCAGCAGATTCAGAGCACGCGAAAACGTGCTGTTCTGTTCGCTTCGGATGGTCGAGATTGGGATGGCAAGAGCGACCCGGGATAGAAGGCAATCTCCGATCCCGGGCTGCCGATTTACCTAGCCTGCTTTTTCCGATTGAGTTTCGCTCTCCCCGCCGTTGTTACCCGACTTTTCCTTATTCATCATACCTTCCATCATCTTATTGCACTGCGTCATCATCTGTTTCATCTCTTTCATCATGCCCATCATTTCGGTCATGTCATTTTTCATGCCCATTCCGTGCATACCTGACTGGCTAGCATCGGTCTGCTCATCTGGTCCCTGAGCAAGGACCGCAGCTGAACCCAACAGGCTGAGCATGAAGACGGAAGCCGTGACTGTTTTTGCAACTTTACGCATTGAAGTTTCTCCTGTGTTGGATTTGATATCGCCTGATCACTGAACGGCGTAAACCGTGGGCTCGCTGTCCTTGCTCACGGCATAAACGTTGATCGGTCCCTCCTTAGGGCCGTCCATGCCTGGTACGCCTGGAGGCATTCCAGGTATGGCAACGCCGATGAGTGGTTGATGTTCCTTGAGCAGCTTCTGCACGATCTCAGCCGAGACATGGCCGACAACCGCGTAATCGTCGATAAAGGTGATGTGACAGCCAAGAAGCTTCTCCGGGATACCAGCATCGAGGGTCGTGGCTTCAAGGTCTGGCGTCTCCTTGACGTCGACCTTGAAGCCATTTTGGCGCAAATATTCCGCGTATTCCTCGCAGCAGCTGCAATGCGGATTTTTGTAAAGCGTTGCATTGGCGGCCTCAGCCGGACTGGAAAGAGGCAACGCCAAGAGGGCAACGAGGGCCAGCGCCCTGGTGGGATTTTTCATCATATTTCTCCTCGCAATTTGCGATTTTGAATCGACGGATCTCGCCGATCGAAGCAGTCTCAACGGTTTGGGAACACCCGGAGACTGAACGCACGAAGCCATGAGGTGCCGCAACAGGCGACGCCTCAAGGCCTAAGTGATGTCGATTGGTCGAGGAGGGGAGGGGTCGGGCGCGGAGATGATACCGTCAGCCAGCAACGGTGTTCTTGGCGAGAATGCAGACCTCTCCCCAAAAAAAGACTGAGGCTGAAGAATAGCCAGAGCCGGAACACAAGCTGCACATGCCGCCTTACACGTCACACCAACAGCATCGGAAGCACCGACGCAGCAGTCACATTGACCCTGTGCGGAGAGAGACATGATCGCGGCCGAAGGCATATTGGCATGGGTAGCAGAGAACCCACCACTAAGCGCTATAACTGCGCTTAGAATGAACACGAGGCATTTTCGCTGCGACCAGTGTTTCATGGCTCAACAGGATTGCATTGAAGCTGCCCGCACACAAGGGAGATTCGCCAAGACTATCATCGATCCGGTGGCTTTGACATTCGCAGCGTCATATTGACAGGCACATCTGATCAGTCCCTACGTCAGATCTCTAGATTGGGCCATGGTCTGTTGCCAGCGCACAAAGACAAATCCAAGAGGCGGTATGATGGCCCATTGCAAGAGGGGAGAGAGGCCAATTTCGACGCCTGCCAGCGGGACGATAGGCATTACATCGGAATAAGCCCAGTTTCGTTCCACCGAAGTATTAAGCCACTCGCTAAAGGCCGTGTAGGCCACGCCCAGACCAGTGGCGCCGGCTGCAACCCGCCAGAAATGACCAGAAGGCCAGTTGCTACCTAAGGCAAGGTGGGCAAAGCCGAGAGTGAGGGCCGCGATAAGGAGATCACCGGCAGTACAGTGGAGCACAGCGAAAGCGATCTCCCTTCTGCTTCCGGATTCCCAAATCGTATAGAGCGGTAGCTGGAGGACTTCCCATATGAAGTTGGCAAGGAGGATTACGCTCAAATAGAGTCCGTAGGTTCGCCACGTCTCCCACGAGGCAGCAGAAACAACCCCTTGTCGTTCAGAAGACATAACGGTCCCAGGCACCATAATGCTCTGTGCTGCGCTGTCCGCGTGGGAGACTAAGGCCGATAGCAACCAAGCCCACGACGACATCGTTGAGAACGACCACTGTGTCGGCGCCGCCTAGAAGCCAGGGCGCTGCTATTAGCCACGCACCGAGAAACAGGTTGATAAGGCGCAACGGTCGCGCAACCTCGGCCATAGCGCAAACGGAAACCGTTATGAGAAGCGCACCAATAAGATGATCGTTGTCAGCGATGGCTCCTTCCGTGCCAAAAATCAGGCGGGAGAACATGAGCCAGACGCCGAGTACGCAGATTGCAGCGAGCGTCCATGTTACCGTGACCCCCCGGACCGCAGCCGCAACCTGCCTCTTAATAGGTTCGGAGAAGTTCGCTTCATCGGAGCTTGTTGCTGCTGATGGATCTGCTCCCCCTTGGAAAAAGGTACGCCAAAATGGACGGCCTTCCCTGATGCTGCGCAACATGTACTGACCCATGGCCACGACCTCATCGAGAGTAAGCGGGATCATGATCAGCATTGCTGCCGCCGCAATCAGGCATAGCGTGCAATATGTTCCAATCATGATGGGCTGAATAATGATGAAAAAGATTGAGACGCCTCCGAGAGGCACGACGAGAATGAAAAAGAAGGCGACCATCCAGGGCATCGTGCGCCACCGGCTTGCTGTTCCCATGGCTCCCATAAGCACCTCGAGCATGTAGCTCGTAGCGCCAAGGCCAGCGTCGGCGATCGGCCAGGCCCTCGAGACGTCCGAGGTTATGATGAATTCGCTGCCATTCTTATTGTCGGCGCCCGAAAAAAACGGCTCCCAAATGGCGCTAATTTGTCCGAACTGATAGGCAGCGAGATAGCGAGCGATGAGCAGGCCGATAAACGCCAGAGCAATAATTGGAAGTCGCTGAAGCCAACTCGAAGGGGAGTAAGTCCATCCCGGAGGGACTGTACTTTCATCCATCATACCTTCGTGGCTCATGCCGGGCATCATCGGTACAAGCACGGAGAAGGTGATTGCCAGGGCGCCGACAAACATATCGTTCGCGTAGGCGGCGGCGCTCGGAGTCCAAAAGACAAGTGGCGCGAAAAGAAGCCAAAGACCTATAAAGGCTGTGCCCCATTGAATCCACGCGAAGCGCGACGACACCGCGAGAGCCCCAAAGACCATCAACAATATGCCGGAGACGATGTCACTCCAGCCGGTTAGCGCGTTCCGCAGTGCCGGATCCCAGAGGCCACGTTCCGCGGAGATATCCCGCAGCGTGGTCGCCGCTGCGGGATCGAAAAGCGCAAATTGTAGAGGACTGGTGAGAAGCCAGGCACCCAGTGCAATCACAAAGAATTGCGTCCACACCGTTCCATAATGCATTGCGTCCATATCGGTCCGATGCGCGGGCATCATTTGGTCGTGTTCGGCCGGAAGGCGTTCGGCTTGCTTCCGCGCCTTGGCGCCAAGACCGGCGACTTTTGAAACGTTCAGTTTATTCGTTCGATACCAGGCCACGGGATCGGCTTTGAGCGCGGCGATCATCTTTGGCAGAATTGCGCGAAGCGAACGCTTCGGTTCCCAACCAAGCAGGTTACGTGCTCGGCTAATGTCGACGGCATAGTGATCGTCGGCAATATCCACCATCCACGGCCGGATGAAAGGATCTGTCCCGAGCAAATCCGTCTCTACCCATGTTCCCGCCTTAGCGAGGGGCTTGGGGACCTCCCAGGTCTCCCATTCCGCCCCATGGATTAGCCGGCCGATTTCCGATTGCAACTCGCCGTAGCCCATGACATCGGGCTCGCCCAGCAATAGCGGAAGTCAGGAGGGAGATCGCCACGCTTATGAATGAGCAGAGCTATGGCCTCAACAAGATCGTCCACATGGAGAAACGATTGGCCGGTGCGGAGGTCACCGGGATAGATATGTCCCTTAGGATCTTCCTCATAGATCCGCGAAATCTGGTGGGCTAGAAATGGGTTGTGGCAAAGATCATCGTAGACGCCCGCGGGTCGCAAATAGACGACAGGAATGTTTCCACGGTGCAGATGGACCAAACGCTCCGCTGCGATCTTAGAGGCGCGATAAGGCAGACTCGCCTCTAGCGGTCGCGCTTCGTCGATAACCTCTCCGGGACTGGTCGCTTTGTGCGCGAGCATGGAACTGGCGAAAACAAACTGATCCACCTCGAAGGACTGGAGTTCACGCAGCAACCGTTCGGTTCCGCGTACTGTCACTTCCTCGTATTTCAGATTAGGCTCGCCCGTCAGGTCGAAGTAAGAAGCGAGATGAATGACAGAGGCAAGAGAGGTGTTGTGCTGCCCACGCACTTTCGCCAGCGCCTGTTCTACGCTCTCATCGCTAGCAAGATCGATTGACTCAAAGGAGAAGTTGTCTTTGCACTGCTCTAGAGGATTGCGATCGAGCCCGATGATACTGTGGGAATCGATGAGCCTGGCCACCAGGGCTTTGCCGACAAAGCCGCCACTACCCGTAATGATGATTTTTTCGAACTTTTCCATGAGCACAGCGCGCGGTTGCACCTGACTCAATTAACGGAATGCGCAAATCGTTCCAGAATTCACCGTCACATCGCATAGCGCGGCTTTAGCCATCGTGGAACTACATCACATTCGATCAGCAAGGCCCGGGTCAGCAGCAGGATTTGCGCAGCCTGCCGAATGCGCGCCGGGCATCGGAGTTGGTGAGAACAGGCTATCCGCCACGAGGCCTCACCCTCTCATTGTCGACGCAAACACCACCATCGGTTAGCAGGCGCGTGTGCGACCGTGTCCATATTTCCGCTTGAGATGTGACGGTATCATAAGGACCCGCCAGAAATGATCTCTCCTGTATGCCGGTCCTTCACATACATGAAGATAGGACTTCATGAGGTTCTCTTCCACGCTTGTGCATCCGGAAGCTCGAAAACAGCAGCTTCTACGGCGAGTATGACCTCTGGAAGCCGTTCGCTGCTAATTGAGGCCAGAATGGAACTACCGTCACAACTATGAGTTCTTCGCTCAGCACGGGTTAAACTCTGATGCTTAGCAACAACGTCGGGAGCGGCGAATGTCATACCTACGATTCCTGGGAATGATCGCTACGGCGATAATCGTAATGTTCAGCCTGACATACCTAGAGTCTTACGCCATCTATGAGCATGCGACATTTAGCGAGACGCGCTCCTATATGGCGTTCCTGATGGGCGCTGCCATGACCATCATTATGCTCGGTTTTATGTGGGGCATGTACAAAAGCCCCTTGGCGAATATTGCAATCGTTATCGGGGGCATCGCAGCATTTGGTTTAACGCTTTACCTTCTGCGAAGTCAGGTCTTCGTGGATCAGGTTTCGTACATGCGTGCCATGATCCCTCATCACTCTATCGCCATTTTGACCAGCGAGCGCGCCGACATTCGAGACGCGCGTGTGCGCAAATTAGCTGATGAGATCATCGAAGCGCAGCGTCGAGAGATTGCTGAGATGAAATATCTAATCCGCGACCTTGAGAAGGGAGAGTAGAGCAATGCTGCGTTCGATAATGATCGCATCGACCGCGCTTGTGCTCCTTTTAGGGGGCTGTGCGGAGAATACCGCACCTGGAAACGACAGGGCGGCCGAGGAGGCGCCGCCGTCGGCAGCAGCAGACCTTGTGCCTGCCTCGAAGGCGGTGCGGGAAGCCGAAGTTTCGGCTGTCTATCCCGAAACCATGACCGAGAAAGAGGTCAGGAAGACGGTTCGGGGACGTATCTGCCGCTTCACCTACACCGGAGTCGGCGATCCTGTTCTCGCAGTGGAAGTCCCTAAAGCTGGCGCACAACCCGG
Organism: Methyloceanibacter marginalis; assembly: GCF_001723295.1. Lineage (GTDB taxonomy): Bacteria > Pseudomonadota > Alphaproteobacteria > Rhizobiales > Methyloligellaceae > Methyloceanibacter > Methyloceanibacter marginalis. The sequence continues at coordinate 7,827 of NZ_LPWD01000465.1, read as the reverse complement.
GCGTGGCGTGATGAAGCTCAATGGCAAACTTGTTGAGCTTCAGGGAGAAAGCGGGGAAGGGCAGGATATGCTCGCCGGCGAGACGGTCATGCAGGCGGACGGACTCCGAGCCGCCGTGGCGCCAGATCAAGAAAGCACCGAGGCAATAGACAATGCAAAGCAACGGCGGGAGGCCGCGCTCCGGTTTAAGGTCGAAGGCGCAGAAGAGGTCGGCTTCTGGGGCTTCTATACCTGCGGAGAGGTGGTAGAGGGCAGCGCTACCGAAGCCGACCCTCGGCCTCGCGAGATCACCGCGACCTCTGGTGCGGAAGTTTACGAACATGCGCGCTGCTTTGCCTGTCACGGGGGGTTAGGCTATGGCGGTGCGGGACCCGAGTTCCGTGGCCATGAGAACCTCAGCGACGACAAGCATGTCATCGGAGCCATTCTTAGCGGGCCGGGAGAAATGCCGGCTTTCGCGGACACTTTGACCAACGAACAAATAGCGGCGGTGTCCACCTACATTCGCACGAATTGGGGTAACAACTTCGGTCCTATTACTCCGGAGCGGGTGGTTGAGATAAGGAAGTCGCGCGCGGACTAGGTTTGCGCAGAAGGAGTCCTAATGTTCAGACATGCGATAGTGCTAATTGGTGGTTTGGGCCTCTTCGGTACCGCAAGCGCAGGAATGGGCGTCCTTGCAGCTAGTCCGGAACCGATCACGACCGTCGAAACTGATGATGCGGCCCCATCAGAGGGTGGCGCCGGCGACACAGGGCCTGACCTGGAATCGCTCAGTGCCGATCCTAAGCAGTGGCCGATGGCGACGCGGGATTACGCGAACCAGCGCTTCAGCGAGTTGGACCAGATAACCATCGATAATGTCGATGAACTGCAGGTGGCTTGGACATTTTCGCTAGGTACGATTCGCGGTCAGGAGGCGGCTCCACTCGTCATCGACAACGTTCTTTATGTCGTAGGACCCTATCCGAACCGCGTCTTTGCTCTGGATGCCACCACGGGCGAACTGAAGTGGATCTACGCGCCGAAGCCGAACCCGGCGGCGGTGGGCGTAGCTTGTTGCGACGTCGTTAACCGAGGACTTGCGTATAACAACGGCAAAATTTTCTTGAACACCCTCGACGCTCACACGGTCGCTATCGACGCAGCGACAGGCAAGGAGATCTGGTACACGAAACTCGGCGAGATCAACAAGGGCGAGACCATCACAATGGCTCCGATGGTCGCCCGGGGCAAAGTCTTCGTCGGCAATAGTGGTGGCGAGATGGGCGTGCGGGGCTGGCTGACGGCGCTAGATGAGAACACTGGCGATATTGTGTGGCGCGCCTATTCAACCGGCCCGGATGAGGATGTTCTAATTGGCGAGGATTTCGAGCCATTCTACGACTGGATGAAAGGCGAAGATCTTGGGGTCAGTTCATGGCCACCAGGGCACTGGGAGAACGGCGGCGGCACCGTCTGGGGCTGGCTGTCCTACGATCCCGAACTGAATCTGATCTTCTATGGCACCGCCAATCCTGGTCCCTGGAATTCAAATCAGCGTCCAGGAGATAACCTTTGGACCACTACTATCTTCGCGCGTGACGCGGACAGCGGCGCAGCCAAATGGGCTTACGTAGTCAACCCCCACGACCTCTGGGACTATGATGAGATCAACGAAAAATTATCCTTCTTGATCTGGAGATTGACGGGCAGTCTCGTAAAACGCTCGTGCATATTGGCCGCAATGGCTTCATGTATGTAATGGATCGAAAGACAGGGGAGGTGCTCTCGGCCGAACCCTACGACCACGTCAACTCGATCAAGCGCGTCGATCTCGAATCCGGTCGTCCGGTCGAGAACGAGGAGATGAAGCCGGAACTCGGCAAAGTCATTAGGAACATTTGTCCGGCCTCGCCGGGTGCAAAGGATTGGCAGCCGTCGGCTTGGTCACCCCGCACCAAGCTGATTTACGTACCGCACCAGCATTTATGCATGAACTTCAAGACCTCTGAGGTCGCCTACATCGCCGGTACACCATTTGTCGGTGCGACCGTAGACATGTATGCCGGGCCTGGCGGTCATCGTGGCGAATTCATGGCCTGGGATCCAGTCAAGAAAGAGAAGATCTGGGCGATCAAAGAGCACTTCCCGGTTTGGAGCGGCACCGTCGTCACCGCAGGGGACGTCGCCTTTTATGGCACCATGGACCGGTGGTTCAAAGCGGTGAATGCAAAGACTGGCGAGGTCTTGTGGAAGTTCCGGGCGGGATCTGGGTTCATCGGACAGCCGGTGACCTATGAAGGCAGTGACGGTAGGCAATACGTTGCGATCCTTTCGGGTGTCGGCGGTGGTCAGGAGCGATAGCAGCAGCTGAGATCGATCCGCGGATCCGGAACGGAGCACTAGGCTTCACTGGCGCCACTCAAGATATTCCCGCTTACACACTTGGAGGCAGCGAGCTTCTGGTCTTTGCCATCCCCGACTCGAGGACCGAAGCGCGCAACACTGATAGCGGAGGCGACAATGTCTCAGGACCGTAAGGTGCTTTTCCCTATCGCACTAAGCTGCATAATCATCACCGGGTCGACAGGAGCTGTAGCGCAGGAAGAGAAGACGGATAGTCAAGTCTCACAATCGGAGCTTCTGGACGTTCCGGTAACAACCATCATACCGGGTGACGTCAAGGTAAAACCCGGCGTGAAAAACCCCGCGGCCGACGACACGGGGTCTGCCGAGCGCGGCATGAAGTACTTTGCAAACTTTAATTGCAGTGGATGTCATGCAGCCAATGGCGGCGGTGGTATGGGGCCTGCGCTTAGCAACAGCAAATTCATCTACGGCAACGAGCCGGAACAGATTTATCTGTCGATCGCGCAGGGCCGTCCGTCTGGAATGCCTGCTTGGGGCACGATTTTGCCGAGTGCCGTCATCTGGGATCTCGTCAGCTACATCGGCAGCATCAGCAATGCGCCGAGCACTCAGTGGGGCACGACGACTTCACTAGATGCTTTCACGATCGAACAGGTGCCGGCGGAATTCAAGCAGACGCCGGATCCGTGGAAATACACCGAGCCCTTTTAGCTTTGGCAACAAGCCCCGCGACGTCGATGACTAGTCGGATCGGAATGCACTGAAGCAGAATAAAGCGTTGAAGCGCGAGTCGACCAAGTCGAGGCGCTCCGAAAGGATCGCTTTACCCAAGGCGCAAACGTGCTTCCCGACCAGACGACGCAATCGCTCAAGGATCTCGGTCAGAAGATCGAGGGTCTGTGTAAGCGACTCGATCACGGGGAACGCTAGGCAATTCGGTTCGAGACTAGTAACGTGAACTTAAGCGTACGCGGTCGATGATTAATAGGTGCGGCCCCCGGCGGCTTTGATCGGAACCACCAGTCAAAGAACAGGTTCGACTCCTGTAGGCCGCTCCAATCGTCGATTTCAAGCCGGGTTACGGTTGGTGGCGCTAGGCACAATCAGAACCAGGCCCTGAGTCCCGCCAGTGCACGCCAGCCGCCTAAGTCCTCGTTAGCGGCGCGAGCGTAGTCCGCAGTGTCGCCTATGAGACGCTCGTACCCAATTCCAATGTAAGGGGCAAACTCTGGGTGGAACTCATAGCGCAGCCGAAGGCCAGTCTCCACCGAGGTGAGACCGCTGCCGAGGCCGATCTCCAGAACGTCTTGTGCCGAAAAGTTCAGCTCAATGCGAGGTTGGAGGATAAGCATCTGCGTCAGTAGTTGATCATACTCGCCCTCGAAACGCGCCGTTAAATCTCCTTCGTCCGATAGAAATGCGGCTGCGTCGAGCTCAAAGAAATAGGGCGCCAGCCCCTGAATTCCGACAACGAGATAAGATCGATCCAGATCGCCCGGCAAGAAGTCATGTCGCGCGCCCGCCTGAAAATCGAACCAAGGATTAATCGCACGGCTCCACAACGCCTGAAGTTCTGCCTCATCAGGGTCTTCTCCAAATTCTCCTTCACCTTCGGTCTTGATCCAAAGCTTGTTGAGGTCACCGCCGTACCAACCCTGACCATCCCAGAGGTAGTCGTCATTGCCCTCCTTCATCCTCGCTTCGAGACGGTCGACCATGATTTTGTAAGCGTTTTTTGCGCCTTGTTCGCGCCTCAAGGTCTCTCGTGCTTCCGCCATGGTCATGGGATCGAACACGATGTCGGCGGCATGCGCGGGGCCGGAAAAGGCTTCCGGCGGCGGAGGCGCTTCATAGGGGGTCGGTGAAGGATCGCCCATCTGCCCCATCATCATGCTTTTGCTGTGCTCGGCTGTGTGATGTGCCAATGCAGCGTACGGCAGTAAGCAGAACAACAAAGCCAAGGGCAGACTCTTCATCCGCGCCTCCTCCGGGTAAGAGGGCGGACGGTGACGACGTTAAACATGCCAGCATGCATGTGATAAAGGAGGTGGCAGTGAAATGCCCAATCCCCAGGATTATCAGCGGTAAGATTGAAGCTTAGCTTGCTGCCTGGAAGAATGTTCAGCGTGTGCTTCAGCGGGTAATTTCCAGGATGGCCATTCACCAACTCCATGAAATGACCATGAAGGTGGATCGGGTGTTGCATCATGGTGTCGTTGACTAGAGTCACCCGGACGCGCTCATCGAGGGCGAAGCGAAACGGTTCCACGCCCGAGCTGAACTTCTGGCCGTCGAATGACCACATGAATCGCTCCATGTTACCAGTGAGATGGATCTCCACGTAGCGAGATGGCTGGCGCTGATCCTTGTTCGGCTTGAGCGAAACAAGATCACGGTAGGTCAGGACGCGGTGGCCGACATTTTTTAGCCCCAGACCTGGCTCGCCTGTCCGATCCTTCGGCATCGGAGCGATCATATCGACCCCCACTCCGACCTTCACATCAGGAGGCGCGTTTTCTGGATTGCGCATTTTCCTGCGGTTCATCCCACTCATCGAACTCATGCCGCTCGATGAGCCGTGATTCATGCCGCCCATCGATCCGTGATCCATGCCGCCCATTGATCCCATTCCCCCCATGCCCATGTCGGCCATGGTGAGGAGCGGTCGCGGCCGAAGCGGAGGCACGGCAGCCGCCATACCCATGCGCGGGGCAAGGGTGGCGCGGCCCATGCCGGAGCGATCAACAGCCTCAGCAACGACGGTATAGGCGTTGGCGTGGGTCGGTTGGACAATAACGTCGTAGGTTTCGGCCACGGACACCTGGAACTCACCAACCGTCACCGGCCGGACATTCTCCCCGTCCGCATTCACAACCGTCATCGGTAAGCCAGGAATTCGCACGTTGAAGACAGTCATGGCCGAAGCGTTGATAAACCGGAGGCGAACGCGCTCTCCCGGCACAAAAAGGACCGTCCAATTTTCCTGCGGCCCGTGGCCATTCACTAGATAAGTATAGATGGCGCCGGTGACGTCGGAGATGTCCGTCGGATCCATCGTCATCTTCTTCCACATCACGCGCTCTTCAAGGGACATGTCCTGTGCCGGGTTGTGATCCCGATTGAAGAGGCCAAACAACGTAAGATTGTTGCGGTTGAAATGCCCGCCTTCCTGCTTCAGCTGCGTGAAAATCCGCTCTGGGCTCATGAAGGCCCAGTCAGAAAGAACCATGACATGTTCGCGGTCGTACTGAACCGGATCCGGCGTTGCCGGATCGATAATCACTGGCCCGTAGTGTCCGGCCTGCTCTTGGAGACCAGAGTGGCTGTGGTACCAGAACGTGCCTGACTGTCGTAACGTAAACTCGTAATGGAACGTCTGCCCCGGTCGAATGCCTGGAAAGCTCAAGCCTGGCACACCGTCCATATCGAACGGGATGAGGAAGCCGTGCCAGTGTATAGATGTATCTTCCTCGAGCTTGTTCGTGACAGCGAGATGGATCCTGTCGCCCTCCCGCATCCTTAGAAGTGGGGCCGGTAGCGTCCCGTTTATGGTAATCGCTTCGCCCGTTCGGCCACCAACGGTGAACGGACTGTTCTCGATCATCAGGGCAATGTCGGGTCCCCACTCCGTAGGGATGGTTGGGGCAAGGCCGCGGCTGCCATTTCGAGCCCAAGCTGGTAGACACGGACTAAAAGCCGCGAGGCTCGCGGCTGCGCTACCGCCAAGAAAAGAACGACGATCGATCATCGGCCAGTCCCCCACCGGACCTCTCGCCAGTATTAGACGGCTGAGTCTCATCCACTCGAAACGATAGGGGAGCACTCATTAAGCTTTTCGTCAACGCTTCCGCCTTGTCGCCTTCTTAATGCCTTTGGCGCGTTGTAAGTCAGTCACACACGAGAGACCGAGCAGGAACTAGCCGAACGACCATGCGACATTCAGGTCTCTAATCGCTGGTCAAGGTCGGGGTTGGATAGATCTCTGGCTTAATCTTATCGCAAGCGAAGACAACACGCTTGGTGTTAGCAAAATGGACAAAGGGCGTACGCGGATGCCCCCATACCTAGAAGCAGGAGGCCGGCTAGCATCGCTTTGGCGAACATAGAACCACTCCCTTGATATCGTTGATGAGCGAAGGTGACCTGTTTACAGTCTATAGCTAAGGCTCAAGCCCCGGAAAAGCTCATGTTGATCGGTAAGCTAGCTGCAAGCACGGGGGTCACCATCCAGGCGATCAGATATTATGAACAGCTGGGGCTCTTGCCCACGGCGCCTAGGACTAAGGCTGGATACCGTGTGTATGACCACAATCACGTGCGATGTCTCACCTTTATCCGCAGGAGCCGTGAGCTTGGCTTTTCTCTCGATTGCGTGCGTAGCCTGTTGGGATTGTGGGAGAGCAATTGCGACTGCGCGGCAAAGGAACTTAGTCTTCGTCAATTAGTGATTGTGCGAGGCAAGATTGCCGATTTGAAGAAGCTGGAGAAGGCTCACAAAACGATGACGGATGCTTGCAATCCGGGGGCCCAGGCTTCTTGCCCCCATCTTCGCTACGTTGTCGGACCCGGTCTGAAGATGCATTAGATATCTTGAGGTTCGATAGCCTTGGTCCTCGCGAAGCTTCTGAAGGCGCGATCGGTACTCGCGGGACTGCTCGGTCGGACTCCTAGTTTTTTCGCCTTAGTCACATCCAAAACTGGGTAGGACGAGGGATTCATTGGTATGTCGTTGGCCGGTTTTTCGTAGCCATGCGACATGGGCGTCAATTCAATGCCTCCGCGCTGAAGTCGGGGGGTTCCGGCCCGCGGGAACCGCGGTAGACTTTCCACATGAAACATACCCCAGCCGAAGTTCCTTTCGCCACCGACCCCGTCTGTGGCATGAAGGTCGATCCCAATGTGGGCAAACCCAGCCGCGACTACCAGGGTCACACCTATCATTTCTGCTCGGACGGATGTCAGGCGAAATTTGCCGCAGACCCTGAGCGTTATCTGACCAAGCAGGACGAACCGAAGCCCGCGCCCCCTGGCACGCTCTACACCTGCCCCATGCATCCCGAAATCGTGCAGGAGGGACCAGGGAACTGTCCCATTTGCGGCATGGCGCTGGAGCCCATGGGGGTACCGGCCGAGGACGCGCCAAACGAGGAGCTGATCGATTTCACGAGGCGGCTTTGGGTGGCCGTGCCGCTCTCGCTGGTCATCGTCGCCCTGGACATGGGCACACATGTCCTCGGGCTCGATCTTCTCCCCTTCCTGTCACCAAAGGCAGAGCAATGGTTGACGCTTGTGCTCGCCACGCCTGCCATCCTTTGGTGCGGTTGGCCCTTCTTCGTACGCGGCTTCGAATCGCTGCGCACGGGTTGGCTCAATATGTTCACCCTGATCGGGCTCGGCACCGGCGCCGCCTATCTCTATAGCCTCGTTGCCACCATCGCCCCGGGCCTGTTTCCGGCCTCCATGCGGGACGCCCAC
>NZ_LPWD01000464.1 GCF_001723295.1 Methyloceanibacter marginalis | reverse complement strand
GACGGCCCGGCCGATCCCGGCGCCGCCTCCCGTCACGAGCGCAATCTTGTCCTCAAGCCGCCGCATCGGATCCCTTGATTGGTGATGGCGCTTCCCATCTGTGCCGCATCGTCACGAGCTCTTCCGCGATGCTCGGATGGAGCGCCATGGTGGTGTCGAACTGCGCCTTGGTCACGCCGAGCCTGAGCGCAATCGCCGCCATCTGCACGATCTCCGCCGCGTCAGGGCCCAGCACATGCACGCCGAGCACCTTGTCGCTCTCCGCGTCGATCACGAGCTTCATCATCACCTTCTCGTTCCGCCCGCTGATCGTCGCGCGCATGGGCCGGAAGCTTGCCTTAAAGATGTCAATGACACGGCAGCGATCCCGGGCCTGCTCCTCGGTCAGCCCAACGGTGCCGATCTCCGGCTCGGTGAACACCGCCGTTGGGATAAACGCATAATCCATGACCTTGGGATTATCCTCGAAGATGGTCTCGACGAAGGCGGTCCCCTCGCGGATCGCCACCGGCGTGAGTTGCACCCGGTCGGTCACATCGCCGACCGCGTAGATGCTGTCGACCGACGACTTGGAATAGTCGTCCACGACCACATGGCCGTTCCAGCCGAGCTCGACGCCCGCTCGCTGGAGCCCGAGGTCCTTGGTGTTCGGAACCCGTCCCGTGGCGGCCATGACCAGGGAAGCCGAAACCGAGCCTCCTTCCTTCAAGGCGACGCGGTAGCAGTCGCCCGCCGGTTCGATCGACTGGACATTGGCGTTCATGCGCAGATCGACCCCGCGATCGCGCATGGCCTCCGCCAGCCCGTCGCGCAGATCGCTGTCGAAATCGCGCAAGATCTGCTCGCCGCGATGGAGCACGGTGACGGCGACGCCGAGCCCGGCGAAGATCGAGGCGAACTCCATGCCGATATAGCCGGCGCCGATAATGACGATGCTCTCGGGCAAGTGCTCGAGTTGGAAGCACTCGTTCGAGCTGATGAGATGCTCCTTGCCCGGCACGTCCGGTATGGCCGGATGCGAGCCGGTGGCAATCAGAACATATTCCGCCGAAATGGGCTGGTCGCGATCCGGCAGGTGCACAGTATGCGGCCCCTCGACAGTCGCACGCGTCAGAAACCGGTCGACGCCGGCTTTCTCGAGGGTGCGTGTGTACACCGCGTTCAGCCGGTCGACCTCCCGGTGCACGTTGTGGATCAGCGTCGGCCAATCGAAGCGCAAATCCTCGTAAGCCCAGCCGAAGCTGCGCGCGTCCTCGATCTCGCCGCCATAGCGGCTGCCATAGACGAGGAGCTTCTTCGGCACGCAGCCGCGGATCACGCAGGTGCCGCCGATGCGGTATTCCTCGGCGATCCCCACGCGCTTGCCGAGCTCGGCGGCAAGCCGCGCGGCCCGCACGCCGCCCGAGCCCGCGCCAATGACAAAAAGATCATAATCGTATTCGGACACGCGACTCTCAAGCTCCAGGACGGCGCATCGCCTTTACGCCACCGGGTCCGGCGATGATGGCGAGATCGGCAAGGCCGAGGAACAGTCCGTGCTCAACCACCCCCGGCACGCGCTTGAGGGCAAAGGCCAGCACTTCGGGTTCCGAGATCTTGTGGAAGGCGCAGTCCACGATGAGATTGCCTTGGTCGGTGACGAAGGGAAGATCCCCCTGCCCCGCGCGAAGCCTGATGTCTCCCTCGCAACCGGCTTCCGCGGCCAGCGCCTCGACCAATCGCATGGTCGCCCGCAGACCGAAGCGCACGACCTCCACGGGCAATGGATGTGAGCCAAGCGTCTCCGACACCTTGCTGGCGTCGGCGATCACCACCATCCGGTCAGATGCCGTCGCCACGATCTTCTCGCGCAGCAACGCACCACCCCCGCCTTTGATCAGGCGAAGCTGATCGTCGAGCTCGTCGGCGCCGTCGACCGTGAGGTCGAGTTGCGGTGTTTCGTCCAGCGATGACAGCGGAATACGCAGCTTCTCGGCATGCGACCTCGTGGCTTCCGATGTCGGCACGCAGGTCACATCGAGACCGTTGCGCACGAGCACGCCGACGGCTTCCACGAAATGATAGGCCGTGGAGCCCGTGCCGAGCCCAAGCCGCATGCCCGGCTTCACCAGCTCGACCGCGGCTTGCGCGGCTGCCGCCTTGAAGCCGTCGACCTTCGCGTCGCTTTCCGCCATCAGCCGTCCAGCCCCCCCATCATGACGTATTTCAGCTCCACGAACTCATCGATTCCATGATGGGAGCCTTCTCGGCCCTGGCCGGATTCTTTCACGCCGCCGAACGGCGCCAGCTCCGAAGAAATGATCCCCTCGTTGACGCCGATCATGCCATATTCGAGCGCCTCGGCCACCCGCCAAGCGCGCGCAAGATCGCGCGTGTAGAAATAGGCGGCAAGCCCGGAGGGTGTGCCGTTTGCCAAGGCGATCGCCTGCGCCTCGTCGTGAAAACGGAACAGCGGGGCGATAGGCCCGAACGTCTCCTCTTGCGCGAGCTGCATGTCTGGCGTGACCTCGGCAAGCACGGTCGGCTTGTAGAACGTCCGCCCCAGCGCGTGCGGCGCACCGCCGGTCAGAACTTTGGCGCCTTTGGCCACGGCGTCCTTCACATGCGCTTCCACCTTGGCAACCGCCGCCTCATTGATGAGCGGTCCTTGCTCGACACCCTCTTGCGTCCCCTCGCCTACCTTGAGTTCGGCAGCAGCCGCCGTCAGCTTCTCGGCAAAGCGCGTGTAGATGCCGTCTTGCACCAAGATCCGGTTGGCACTGACGCAGGTCTGGCCGGAGTTCCGGTACTTCGAAGCGAGCGTCCCTTCGACCGCGGCATCGACATCCGCGTCGTCGAAGACGATGAATGGGGCATTGCCGCCGAGCTCGAGTGCCAGCTTCTTCACGGTTTCGGCTGACTGACGCATCAGGAGTTTGCCCACCTCGGTCGAGCCCGTGAAGGTGATCATGCGTACCAGCGGGTTTGAGGTCAGTTCGCCGCCGATCTTCTCCGCATCGCCGGTCACCACGTTGAGTACGCCGGCCGGCACACCGGCTTGCACCGCAAGCTCGGCCAGGGCCAGCGCGCAAAGCGGCGTCTCCGGCGCGGGCTTCACCACGACGGTGCAGCCGGCGGCAAGCGCCGGCGAGATCTTGCGGGTGATCATGGCGAGCGGGAAGTTCCACGGCGTGATGGCGCCGACCACGCCGACCGGCTGCTTCAACACCAGCATGCGGCCGCTTCGTTTCGGGGTGGGGATGATCTCGCCGAGAACGCGCTTCGCCTCCTCGGCGTAGAACTCGGTGAAGGACGCGCCGTAGTCCACTTCCGCGCGTGATTCCGTGAGCGGCTTGCCCTGCTCGGCGGTCATGAGCCGTGCAAGGTCCTCCTTGTGCTCGCGCTGAAGCTCGTACCAGCGGCGCAAAATCGCCGCGCGCTCCTTGGCCAGCAATCCGCTCCAGGCGGGAAACGCCGCGTTGGCAGCCTCGATTGCCGCGCGCGTCTCTTTGGCACCGAGGTCGGGCACGCGGCCGATCACCTCACCCGTCGCCGGATTGGTTACATCGAGCGCCGGCGTGCCGGTCCATGCGCCGCCGATCAGGCACTGGTCCTTGACGATGCCAGAATTTTTCAGCTGCATGGCCCGCTCTCTCGCCGCCGCTTGCCGGGCTGCAAGGGCCGCTTGCCAGGCAGAAAAGCACATGTGACAGAGGTGCCATGTTGAATGGCGCCACCATCGTCTTCGACCTCGACGGCACGCTGGTCGATACCGCACCGGATCTCACCAATACACTGAACCACGTGCTTACGGCCCGCGGCTACGAGCCTGTTGCAGCCGATCGGGTGCGCGAGGCCGTGGCGCGGCGCCCGGGCCATGATCGAAGAGGCTCTTGGCATGGCCAGCGCCGGCGAGGTTGATGTCGACGTTGATGTCATGCTGGCCGACTTTCTCCTGCACTATGAAGCCAATATTGCGGTGCAAAGCCGCCCCTTCCCGGGCGCGTGGCCGCACTCGAGCGGCTACGCGCCGCCGGCGCCCGGCTTGCGGTCTGCACCAATAAGCGCGAGCGCTTGACACGCCTGCTGCTGCGAGCCTGAGCTTGATCACCACTTTGCCGCCATTGCCGGGCGCGACACATTTCAGGTGTCGAAGCCGACCCAGGCCACCTGCTAGGCGTGATTGCCGCCGCGGGCGGCGAACCAGGCCACGCGCTCATGGTGGGCGACAGCGCCGTGGACATTCGGGCCGCGCTTGGCGCCGGCGTTCCCTCGATCCTCGTGTCCTTCGGCTATTGCCCGCCGCCGCCGGAGGGACCTCAGGCGAACGCTGTCATCGACCACTTCGACATGCTGGAGACGTCCGCCCTGCCCCTTCTCAGGGGCTTGACAGCGAAGGCCGCCGCGCCTTCCTAATACCGCACCCGACGGGGCGTTGATGCGGGGAGCCCATCCCTGTGCTGCCGCAATCAACGGTCACAGTCGCGGTCAAATATCTTCGCCAAACCTTTGAGATTAAGTCCTGCGCCAAGGAGAGACGGGAATGCGCGAACGCATAATGATCAGCGCTTGTATGATGCTGCTGATGGCGGGCACAGCCTACGCCGCGGACGAAGAGCAGGCCTGCGTGAACGAGCTGGCCAAGACCGAGACACTGGTTGATCAGAGGGTCGAGGCCAAGGCGCTCAGCGAAGGCGAGGTCGAGGAGGTGAACCTGCTGCTCGACGAGGCCGACGCGCTTTGCACCGAGGGCAACTACAAGAAAGCCCGCGAGACCTTGGCCACTGTCGGCAAGATGGTCGCGCCCGCGGCACCGGCCCAATAGGACGGCGTGCCCGGAGGGCGCTTCCGGCTAGGATGCGCCTTCCTTGACTTACCCGGGAGCCACTCGCTAAATCCCCCCTCCAGCCGCATCCCCTCAGCCACCCTGAGACGGCGATGCGCCAAGCTCCACGCGAAAACGGGCGGTTAGCTCAGCTGGTAGAGCACTGTGTTCACATCGCAGGGGTCACTGGTTCGAGTCCAGTACCGCCCACCACCCGGCCATCTTGATCTCGGTTGGGAAATCCGGCTCCGCGGAGCGCGGCCGTTAGCGTGCCGGCGGCCTCTTCGCCATGTTGGTGATGTTGAGCCGGCTGGCGAGCAATTGGTCGGACGCTGAAGGGTCGAGCCAGATACTCGCGTGGGACCGCCCGGCGACCGGCGCGACATCCTTGGCCGCGCTCGCGCCTAGCGTCGCGATTAACGTGACCGCGAGCAGACCCGCCATGAACTGCTGACGCATACTCATCGCCCGAATCTGTGGCGGGGGCGCTAAAGTTTGCGTTTAAAGATTTGGCTAAAAATCTATTTACGGCGTTAACGAAATCGAGTCTGGCGCGCCGCCTGCGAGGCGAGCACGCGCGCCAAACTCCGGGCCGGTGACGAGGGCTCTCGTGGCGCCGCCTCTAGCTTTCCCGCCGCCGCAGCGCATCGAGGCTCCAAGGGCCCGGACCGGCGAAAACGAGATAGAGAAAGATGAAGCAGAACAAAATGGCGCCGTCTCCACCATTCAACAGCGGATAGATCTTCTCCGACGAGTGATGGAACATCCAATAGGCGACGGCCATCTGGCCCGAGAGAATGAAGGCCACGGGCCGCGTGAACAGGCCGACGATCAGCAACGCGCCGCCGACCACCTCGAGAACACCTGCGATCCAGGGCAGTGACATGACCTCCGGCGAAAAATCGGACGGCGGAAAACCGAACAGCTTAGCCGTGCCGTGCTCGAAGAAGAGCAGCGCCGCGACAATACGCAAAACGCTGAGGACGCGCGGGGCCCAAACGGTTTCGAGTGTCTCAGTGGTCATGGCAACTCCCCCTATGAAGGCTTCTGACGAGCTTTAGGGAACCAGTGTAGCCGCTCGCTGGCGCTCCGTCAGTACACGCTCTCGTTAGGAAAGTTCCCCGGCACCAGTCGGAGCTGACTCTTTGACGGCGGGTTCCCTCTTCCGAACAGGCCTGAACGAGCGCAGCGAAGCTTTTGAAACGACTCGCGCAAAAAATGGGGGGCCCCCCGACCCCCCATTTGCTTCCAGCTCGTGCCGGCGCGGTACTATGCGGCGGCGCTGGCCTTCGCCGTGTCGACGGAGGCAACCGTCTTCAAAATCTGCGAGGCGATCTGGTAGGGGTCGCCTTGGCTGTTCGGCCGGCGATCCTCGAGATAGCCCTTGTAGCCGTTCCGGGGGAACGAGTGCGGCACCCGGATCGACGCGCCACGGTCGGCGATACCCCAGCTGAACTGGTCGATCGCCTGGGTCTCGTGCTTGCCGGTCAGCCGCATGTGGTTGTCCGGACCGTAGACTGCGATGTGGTCGGCACAGGCCGCCTCGAACGCGTCCATCAGGGCCAGGAAATACGGCTCGCCGCCGACTTCACGCAGATACGTCGTGGAGAAGTTGGCGTGCATGCCCGAGCCGTTCCAGTCCGTGTCGCCGAGCGGCTTGCAATGATACTCGACATCGACGCCGTATTTCTCGGTGAGACGTTCCAGCAGGTAGCGGGCCATCCACATTTCGTCGGCCGCCTTCTTCGAACCCTTGCCGAAGATCTGGAATTCCCACTGACCTTTCGCCACCTCGGCGTTGATGCCCTCGTGATTGATGCCGGCCGCGAGACACAGGTCGAGATGCTCCTCGACGATCTCGCGTGAAATCGAACCGACCTGCGCGTAGCCAACGCCCGTGTAGTATTTGCCTTGCGGCGCCGGGTAGCCATCCGCCGGAAACCCGAGCGGGCGGCCGTCTTTGTAGAAGAAGTACTCTTGCTCGAAGCCGAACCAGGCGCCGTCGTCGTCCAGAATCGTTGCGCGCTTGTTGGTCGGGTGCGGGGTCTCGCCGTCCGGCATCATGACCTCGCAAAGCACCAGAGCGCCATCCTTGCGTGCCGCGTCGGGGAAAACACGGACCGGCTTCAGAACACAATCCGAGCTGCTGCCTTCCGCCTGCATCGTCGAGCTGCCGTCGAAGCCCCAGAGGGGAAGATCCTCGAGTGTCGGAAAGCTTCCGTATTCTTTGATCTGAGTCTTTCCACGCAGATTCGGCGTCGGCGTGTAACCGTCGAGCCAAATGTACTCGAGTTTGTACTTGGTCATTGCGAATCCTTCATGTGGTGTTGAGGCAAAAACGTGTGGAGGTACCCATCCGGGCCGCCTGTGCGTGACGGCCAAAACCGTTTTTGCGAAGCAGCAATTGTGCCAACGAGATGAATGCCCTCACCCGAGCGTGCGCTGGCGACCGACCGAGCGGTCTCCTCAGAAACGAGCGTTCATTTTTTGGTAATAAACAGCGGGGGTTAGCGCGCGCCGCTGCCCTCCTGCCAATCCCGGTCGCAAGTCAACAGGGGCGCTCACCGCGCTCTCGGGCGAGACTGCAAAGCGAAGCATCAGCCGGCTAAACGGCTGAAATAATAGTCATTGCGCAAATTTATTGTGCACGGCGCCGCAGCTCCCATGTATAGGGGAACTCAAGCTGTGTTGATGCGCTGAGTCTTCGACACACGGAATGACTGAATGGAGAGAACCATGACGGCAAACGCAACTGAGGGGACGGCCAAGATCTACCAGTTCCCCAAAGGCGGCCGCGCCGGATTGAGTAGCGGTCGCAACGAGACGCACCTCGCCGAGAGCTTTGTGATGCCGCGCATCGCAAAGGTCGCCTGTGGCGGCGCCTCTTATCACGAGGCGGCCATCCGCGAAGAGGAGCGCTCTCGCAACAACTGACGGCTTACGCCGTCCACATACGAAGAGGGCCGGCTTCCGAGGAAGCGCGGCCCTTTTTTGTTGGATGGGTGCTTGCGCTGATTAAGCGCGGGCGGGCCAGACGGCTTGCGCGTCGTCTTCGCTGCTATCAAACATCGACAGCATGGGTTCGTCGGTGAGCAACACCTCATCGAACTCGCCGAAGCCGTTGAAACGATTCGCCAAGACGCGGCCATACGCGCCCACCTGGCCGATCTCCAAATAATCGCCCTCGTCCACACACGCGGGCAGCACGAAGGGTCCGGGCAGATAGTCGGAGCTATCGCAGGTCGGTCCGTAAAGAACGAACTCGGCCTCGGGCGAAGCCGTCTTCTGCCGGTCCGGCGTGACCAGGCGCGCCGGGAACCGGAAGCCGGAATAGGCCGCGTCGAACAGCGTGCCGAAAGCCCCGTCATTGATATAGAGCGCGTTGCCGCGCCGCGCGTCGACGCGCACGATCACGGACTCGGCCTCGGCCACGAGTGCGCGGCCCGGCTCGCACAGAAGCTCGCAAGAGTGCTTCACGGCAAGCTCGTCCGCCGCGCGCACGATCTCCTCCATGAAGCTCGAAAGCGCCGGAGGATCGGAATGGGGGTAACGCGCCGGGAAGCCGCCGCCGATATCGATGGCATCGACCAGGACGCCCGAGGACACGATGAGCTGACCCACCTGGCGCAACGCTTCACCGAACGCGGCCGGCACCACGGCTTGCGAGCCCACATGGAAGGTGATGCCGAGACGCTTGGCGCGCTGGCGGGCTTTCAGGAGAAGCGCCGGCGCGTCTTCTTGTGAGGCGCCGAACTTGCCCTCCAGCGGAATGAGGCTGTGGGTGTTGGGGCAAGCGATGCGCAAAAACAGGGTGAGGTCCCCGGCGCCGTCCGTCTCCTCCAGCACCTTGTCGAGCTCATCGGCAGTGTCGAAGGCAAAGCGCCGTACGCCGAACTCCCGGTAGGCTCGGGCAATGGCCCCGCGCGACTTCACGGGATTCATGAAATAGAGCTCCGCGCCCTCGATCCCCGCAACGCGCTCGATCTCCACCAGCGATGCCACGTCAAACGCCGTCACGCCCGCCTCGACCAAGGCATCGGTCACCTGGCGGGCATCATTGGCTTTGGCGGCGTAAAGCACCCGGCCCGGAAAGTTGGCGAGGAACCACGCGGCGGCACGCGAGGCGGCATGCGGCCGAAGCGCTAAAACAGGCCGCTCCGGGCGGCGGTCACGGAGAAGGTCCGTAGCGGAGGAGAAAACGTCCATCCCATGCGTACTCCCACACGAGATTGTTCAGGTCACTGCCCTTGGGCGGTTCCGCTTGCGAGCCGCGTGCTGCTAGGGTGTTCGGCCCGGTTTGTAAAGGAATTTTCGGGTGCTGACTATATTCGTGTGCTGACGATTTGTGCTGGCTTCCCCTTCTTGCTCAGTTGGGCTTGGCGGCCACCTCCCCCGGGTCCGTGAGCATAGGGGTCATGGCGCTCGAATAGACGGGCTCCTGCAAGAGCCCGAACGTCTTGCGCGCCGAGAGCCGCACCATGGCCGCGGCATAAGCATAGATTTCCGCGCTATCGACGCGTCCATCCCCATTGCCCACGGGATACAGATCGGCGCTGCCGGCCAGCCCCTCGATCAGGTAGCGGGTGAACAGCCCGATATCGTAGCTGGTGTCGATCAGCGCGCGCTGCCCCCGGTCGGCGGAGGCGAGAACCGTCACGGTCGAAAGCGGCTGCGGCGGTAACGCGCTGGTCGTCGTCTCCGGCAGATTGGGCGGCAGCACATAAGCGCCGTGGTCACGCCCAAACGAGCTCTCAAGCAGGACCAGCACCGACTTTGCCTTCAGGGCCGCGAGGTTGGCGTAGAGGGTGGACAGCGGATAGCCGCCCCGCTCCTCGCGATAGGGCTCAGCGTCAACCGGCAGAAGATAGGTCTCGCTGTGGCTCGAATTGGTGGCGCCGTGGCCTGAATAATAGACGACTACCTTGGCGTTCGGTTGTGCGCCGACGAGCCGCTTCAGCTCGCCGTCGGAGCCCGGCACCGGGCCGAACACCCCGTTCGAAATCGGCCCGCTTGGCGTTCCGCAAATCGATGATGCGGTCCTGGCGGAATCCGAGATGCTCGGTGAGAAAGAAATACATGGCACCGGCGTCGTTCCGAGCCGTCTCCGCGGCCGGCAGATTGTCGTAGTTGCCGTTGCCGATAATCACGGCAATCTTTCCCGGGTCCTCGGATGCCGGCGGCAAGGCCCGATAGAGCTCGCGGATACGGCTGAAGGATTTGACCACATTGCCGTTGCCCATGCCCGGGCGGGGCAATTGACGCGGCGGTATCGTGCAAAGCTCGATATCGCCCTCGTCCTCGATGCGCTTGATATCGTCCAGGGAAAGATGTCCGGCGATCTGTAGGCAAGACAGGCACCAGGCGACCCCATAGCGGCTGCGCAGATCGTCGAGCTGAATTTGGCTGAGCCCCTTCGGCGGCGGCAAACAGCCCGGCAGGCAAGTGCGCGCCCTCACGCTAGCGCCGTGGGCCTTGCGCAGTAGCGCGATCAAATCCCCATCAAGGCAATCGATGTCCAGACGGGTGGGAGGCGGCGGGAGCTCCTCCTCCACAACGGGCACCGCCAGCTCCTCGGGCGCAAGCGCGGTCTCGGACTCTTCAGCGGTTTCCCCAGTGTCCTTGGTCTCCTCCGCCGCCTCAGCCTCTTTTACTTCCTTGGTCTCTTCCGCCGCTTCAGCCGCCTTTATTTTATCCGGCTCTACCTCACTGGGCTCCGCCGGCTCGGGCGCGGCGGCCTCGACAGGGTCCGGTTCGGATTCGGGCTGGGATTCGGGCTCCGATACCGGCTCGGGCTCGGGTTCCGGCACCGGTTCCTCCTCCTTGCACAGCTCCTTGACTTTCTTCAGGACGGGCTCTGCCAGAAAGTCACCGTATCGCTTCAGCCCATGCTCATTTTTGAAATACCAGTGGGCGGTCCACGTTTGCTCGTTGGCCTTACCGTCGATCGGACCTTTGTAGTAGCCGAGCTGGGCGTAGCAGCGCTGCACGCGCTTGGTGTCTTCGGCCTTCTTGTCGACCGGCGCAGCGGGGGCCGTCGCAGGCTCCGTTTCGGGCGTGACCACGGCGATGCGCGTTGGAGAGGTAGTTATCTGGGGAAATACGGTCTCGTGCGGGAGCTTCGGCACCGCCCATGGTTCGGGCAACGGTTCGGCGTGGGACAGGGACACGGGCGCAGCCGCACCCAGCACCGCCAGGGCGAGCCCAAATATCAGGCTCCGCCCGCCTTTCAGTCTCCCCGCCATTTCAATCCTCAACGCAAAACCTGGGCGATCACGCCAAACCCGGCGCGCCAACCAACACATTCACGCAAATCCAGAGCAAGAGCTAGGCCAAGCCGCACCCTCGTGAGCCCCAAGGGTTACGTTAGGGGGCGATGGCGGCGAGAGATTGGCGACAAGCGCCGTTAACCAAAAAATGCTGTCGGTATTAGTGGGATCCGGTTTTTTCTACGGCATCGGGTCGCGGCGGCAGCGTCTTCAAGAAGGCGGCGATGGCCGAACGATCGTCACCGGAAAGCTTCGCCATGTTCTCCTGTACCGGCACCATGGTCTCGCCGATCACATCGAAATCCGGTGTCGATCCGGTCTCCAAAAGATAGACAATGTCTTCTTCGGTCCAATCGCCGATCCCGTCCTTGCTCGGGGTGATGTTAGGCGTGGTCCCATCCCCTTCGGGGCTCTTGGCGCCGGCGAAGGCGTGGCTCTGGATGATGCCGCCGAGCGCGTTGCGCGGGGAATGGCACTCACCACAATGAGCGGGTCCGAGCACGAGATAGGCGCCGCGGTTCACCGCGTCGCTTGCCTCCGGATCGGGTGCAAACTTCTCGCCGTCGACATAGAGACGTTGGAACAGTCCGAGCCCGCGGCGAATGCTGTAGGGGAAGTGCAGTGCGTGCGCGGGGACTGTGTTGCGCACGGCGGGCAACGTATCGAGATAGGCCTTGAGGTCTATCAGGTCCGTGAACGTCATGCGCTGATAGGATGTATAGGGAAAGGCCGGATAGAGATGAACGCCGCCCGGTGCCACACCGCGCTTCATGGCGTTGACGAAATCGAGCATCGTCCAATCGCCGATGCCGGTCTCCGTGTCCGGTGAGATATTTGGCACATGGAACGTGCCGACATCCGTCTTAAGACAACGCCCGCCCGCGAGCACCGTTTCGTCCTCCGATATCGAGATCGTCGCACGCGCCCACCGGCGCGGCGTGACACTCCGCGCATCCGCCGGCGATGAACATGATCTTCCGTTGGCAATGTCCGGAGCATGGTCCGGCAACGCCGAGGCGGGCAGGGTCACCGGCATAGTGAGAAGATAGAAAGCGAGCGAGCCCGCGACGATCAGAGCAAGCAGGATGAAGAAGGCTTTGCGCAGAGTCTTTCTCCTCTTCGATGCGTGCGCATGCGCGTCATCCTGCCATGGGCGAAACCGGCCATCCAGCCGGCCTCACGGCATCGGCATGACGCATCCCTCTTCGAGCACGTCCCAGCCGCGCTGAACGGCGGGGCGTTCGGCGATCGCCACGTACCAGCGTTTGATGTTGGGGTGCTCGTTAAAGTTCACGGTCTGCCACTCGAACCGGGAAATCCACGGCCAAACAGCGATGTCGGCGATGGAGTAGTCGCCCGCGACGTACTCCACGTCGCTTAAGCGCGTGTCCAGCACACGCCACAGACGCCGTGCCTCTTTGGAATAGCGCTCTTCGGCGTAGGAGCTTTTGCCCGGATTGAACTTCACGAAGTGATGCACTTGTCCGAGGAACGGCCCCGCACCGCCCATCTGCCACATGAGCCATTCGGCCACACGCCACTTGGTGGGAAAGTCCTGCGGCCAGAACTTACCTGTCTTCTCCGCGAGGTACATCAGGATCGCGCCCGACTCCATCAAGTGCAGACCGTTATCCGTATCGACGATGGCCGGGATCTTGTTGTTAGGCGAGATCTTGAGGAACGCGGGATCGAACTGGTGGTCCTTGGTGATGTCGATGGGGTGGACACGGTAGGGAAGCCCCACCTCCTCCAACATGATCGAGACCTTCCGTCCGTTCGGCGTCATCCAGGTATAGAGTTCGATCATGCACGCCTCGTTCCGGTCTTGCTGCGACATTCGCTGTTGCGACGCACACATTGTCCTTCGCAGTTGCAGTA
Source organism: Methyloceanibacter marginalis (assembly GCF_001723295.1). Taxonomy (GTDB): domain Bacteria; phylum Pseudomonadota; class Alphaproteobacteria; order Rhizobiales; family Methyloligellaceae; genus Methyloceanibacter; species Methyloceanibacter marginalis. Next base: position 19,777 of record NZ_LPWD01000464.1, on the reverse strand, counting down.
AATTTGATTCACCAAGTCTTCATCGCACCGCCCCCCTATCGCCCGAAACCGGACGCGCCGCGCCACAGCCGTTCGTTAGTCATGAGGCATGAGCGAAGCCAAGGGTGCATGCGCTCAACGGGAGGAATAGATGCTCAACTGTGCCCAAGTCGACACCCAACCGCAAAATGGGCTCGCATCGAGCGCTTCCAATTTTGCCCGCTACGCCATCTACTACACACCACAACCCGGCTCCCCACTCGCGGCATTCGGGCGTTCCTGGTTCGGCCGCGCCAATGACGGGGCTACCTTGCAGGCTTTTTCAACGGCAGGCTTTACCGACTCCGGCGTCGCCAAGGTCTCGGCCCTTCCGGGCCGCTATACCGGTTTGCATGCACTTTTTCTTGCGCCCTTCGCCTTGCGCGAGGATGCCGCGCTGGACGATGTACGCACGCGGCTCATCAACTTCGCCGCACACCGCAAAGCCGTGGAAACCGGACCTTTGACGCTCGCACGAGCCGGCCGCTATCTCGTCCTGCGCCCCGTCGACCCCAAGCCCGCGCTCGACTGGCTGGCCGCCCAATGCGTCAACGCCTTCGAGACATTCGCGGCGGAGCCCGACGAGATCGGCGAAGAGCACCGCCATCTCAGCCCCTATCAGCGGCTCCTCCTGCGAAGCTTCGGCCATCCCCAGGTGATGAGCGAGTATCGCTTCTCGATCGCCCTCACCGGCCCTCTCGACACGGCGCACCTGGAGCGCGTGTCCCAGGCGCTGTGGCCCGTGCTCGAGGATATCTGCGCAGAGGGCGTTGCCGTGGACGGTCTCTCCTTGTTCGCAGACACGAGCGGACGCACCCCCATGCGCCTCATCGGACGCTACAAGCTCGCCGGCTAACCCCCCCGTCAGCGCGCAGCTTAGAGCGGGCCTAAGTTTTGACACACGGCTCCGCCACCTTCGCATCGCTGGGGAAACACGGGGGTTCCGATGCCCGATTACGGGGAAATCCTGGCGTTCCTCGCCGCCAATCCGCCACAAGCTGAGGCAGAGCGCGAGCTTCATGCTTCGCTGCTGGAGCTCCTGGCCAAGTGCCTGCGCGCCGAGCAACTGGTTACGGACGGCGACGACATGCTCGATCCTGGGGAGATTCGCTGGGTCAGCGTCAACTGACCGCCCGTGGGATTTGACCCGCATCAAGGGCGCGAGGACCAAACCGATCTAGTCCAAGAGCTTAAGCCGATCCGTCGCCGCCTTGGCATTTGCGCCCAAGGGCGCCGGGGTGCTATTTGAGCGGTTGGATGGGTCTGCCTGGGCGCTGGATCAGCCAGCATATTTTGCATCCATTCTAAGGAGTAGACCTACACCATGAGGGAAAGCGTGGCGGTAAAGCACTCAGACGCTGAAGCAGCGAAGAGTACTGCGGACGATGTCGTCCAGGCGTTTTCGCAAAGCGTCGCGGCCGGCGAGCGTTCCGATCAGCCCTACCCGCACTGGGTCTTGAGGGCCTGTCTTCCGGCCGACACTATCGAGGATATTCTTGCCCTTCCCTTTCCCGCGCCGTCGCTCGAAGGCGTGTCGGGAAAGCGGGAGCTGCACAACAAGACGCGCAAGTATTTCGATGCCGAGAACCGGGCGGCTATCCAGTCTGCGAGGCCGTAGCCGAAGCGTTCCAGGACAAGCGTGTCACCGGCCTGATCGAGAAGACGTTCGGCACCAATCTGGACGGCACCTATCTGCGCATCGAGTTCGCGCAGGACACTGACGGCTTCTGGCTCGAGCCCCATAGCGATCTCGGCGTGAAGTCCTTCACCATGCTGCTCTATCTGTCGACGGATCCGAGCCATAGCGACCTCGGCACCGACATCTACGACGCCGACAAGAACCATGTCGGCCGGTCGCCCTTCGAGTCCAACGCGGCGATGATTTTCGTCCCCGCGGACAACACGTTTCACGGCTTCGAGAAGCGGCCGATCAAGGGTGTGCGCGTGTCGCTGATCATCAATTACGTGACCGACGAGTGGCGCGCTCGCGAGCAGCTCGCCTTCCCGGAAGCGCCGATCGGCTAACCGCATCATTGCTGGACACTGGAACTGAAATGGCCGGGCTCGTCCCGGCCATTTTGTTATTGTCACCGGTGAACGAAATGCTGGGACAAGGACGGAGCACCGCCGATGAGTAAAGTCGCTTGGATCGGGCTCGGCGTCATGGGCTATCCCCTCGCCGGCCATCTCAGGCCCGCGGCCATTTCGACGTCACCGTGTTCAACCGCACGCGCAAGAAGGCCGACCGATGGGTCGCCGATCACGGCGGCATGCTGGCGCATACGCCGGCCCAGGCCGCCGATGGTGCCGACTTCGTGTTCGCCTGTGTGGGCAACGATCACGATCTTCGCGAGGTGACGCTCGGGCCCGAAGGCATCCTCGAGACGCTCAAGCCCGGCGCCGTATTCGTCGACCACACCACCGCCTCGGCCACTATCGCCCGGGAGCTGCATGACGCCGCCAAGGCGCGCGGCGCGGGCGTCTCGCGCACGCTCTCAGGCGGTCAGGCAGGGGCCGAAGGCGGCACGCTCACCGTCATGGCCGGCGGCGAGGAGGCGGACTTCGCCAAGGCAAAGCCCGTGATCGAAACCTACGCCCGCGCGGTCAATCTCATCGGGCCGCCGGGCTCCGGCCAGCTCACCAAGATGGTCAATCAGATTTGCATCGCAGGCCTGATCCAGGGGCTCGCCGAAGCGCTGCATTTCGGCATGCGCGCCGGGCTCGATATCGACAAGGTGATCGCCACCATCTCGAAAGGCGCCGCCCAATCCTGGCAGATGGATCATCGCTGGCAGACCATGATCGAGGGCAAGTTCGACTTCGGCTTCGCCGTGGATTGGGTGCGCAAGGATTTCGGCATTTGCTTGGACGAGGCGCGTCGCAACGGAGCCAGCCTGCCGGTGACCGCCCTGGTCGATCAGTTCTACGCGGACATTCAAGAAATGGGCGGCGGCCGTTGGGACACGTCGAGCCTGATCGCGCGGCTCGAGCACAAAAAACCGGACGTCTAGGGGCGTCGCTCTTCGGCGGCGTAGTCGAGCGGCAGCGCCGTGGTGAACTTGATCTGCTCCATGGCGAAAGCAGAGCTCACGTCATAGAGCTCGATCTTGGAGATCAGGCGCTTGTAGAAGGTGTCATAGCGTTCGATATCCGGCACCACAACACGCAGCAGATAATCGATCTGCCCGCTCATGCGGTAGAACTCCACCACTTCCGGAAAGTCTTCGAGAGCCGCGTGGAACCGCTCGAGCCATTCCTTGGTGTGGTTGCTCGTGGTGATGGAGACGAACACCGTCACCCCCACATTGACCTTCTTGGGATCCAGGAGGGCGACGCGCCGCTCGATCACACCTTGCTCCTCGAGCTTCTGAATGCGCCGCCAGCACGGCGTGGTGGAAAGCCCGATCTGCTTGCCGATCTCGGCGACCGGCAGCGTGCAGTCCTTCTGCAAGATGTCCAGGATCTTGCGGTCCATGCGGTCAAGCATCTGAATGACCTGACAAAACTATTGAGAAAAACGCCTTATACCGAGAACATCGTTCCACTATTCTCGGCCAATTCCAGAATAGGTAGATTATTTTTCCATATTCCGCAAGGCGGCTCAGAGCACCCGGCGAACCTCCCGCCGCAGCACCGGCAGCAGTTCGGCATCGAACCAAGGGTTTCTCTTCAGCCACGCATTGTTGCGCCAGGACGGATGCGGGAGCGGAAGGATACGCGGACGCCGCTTTGCTTTGAGATGCTCGCGCCAGCGGAGCATCGTCTCTTGCAGGGTCGTGCCGCGCGCGCCGCCAAGATGAAAGGCATGCGCATAAGCGCCGACGGCGAGGACGAGCTCGATCCGAGGCAGAGCGGCGAAGAGCTCACGATGCCATAGTGCGGCGCATTCGCGCCTCGGCGGGAGATCGCCCCCTTTGGCGTCTTGGCCCGGAAAGCAGAAACCCATCGGCACAATGGCCACGCGGCCCTCGTCGTAAAACTCCTCCGGCTTCATATCGAGCCAAGCGCGCAAGCGCTCGCCGGACGGGTCGGTGAACGGTTTGCCGGAAGCATGGACGCGCGTGCCCGGCGCCTGACCACAAATCGCCAGCCGCGCCGTAGCGCTCGCCCGCACAACGGGACGCGGCGTGTGAGGCAGCGGCCTCCCGCGCGGCGTCTCCACGCAAACGCGGCAGGAGCGGATCGAAGCGAGAATGTCAGTGAGCTCAGCCATGCCAGCGACCAAGGACGACGGCAGTCATATCTCGATGGTCATGCCGTCTTCGGCAATCATATAGCGTTCGCGATCGACCTTCACGCTCTCGGCGAGCATCTCTTGCCCCATATGGGTGAGCAGCACACGGTCTGCGCCGAGCCTCTCGTAATTGGCGTCGATCGTCTTGTAGTCGAGATGGATGGGAAGCGTCACATCGTACTGAAAGCATTCGCTGATGAAGAGATCGGCGTCGCGCGCCACCTCGCTCAGCACATCGACCCAGCCCGTGTCGCCCGTGAAGGACAGGACCTTGCCGTCCACGGCGAACCTGAGCGCGTAAGGCGGTGCACCGGAAGGGTGATGCACCTCGAACGGAGTTACCGTGACGCCGGCTACCTCGATCGGCTTCCGCTCCTCGTACTCCACGAAGATGAGCTCGAAGCCGCGCTCGGCGCGCGTCGAATTGGGATAGAGCGCTTCCGCCAACGTTGAGAAGCGATCCTCGATGCCCTTGGGACCCGTAACCACCAAAGGCCGCGACCGGTTGCTGACATACTTGGCGTCGATTAAGAGCCACGGCAGACCGCCGAAATGGTCCCCATGCAGATGCGTGACGAACACCGTATCGATATCGTTCGGGTTGATGCCCAGCCGGCGCATGCCGATCAGCGACGTCGCCCCACAGTCGATGAGGAACGTGGAGGGGCCCGAGCGGACGCAAAAAGATGTCTGGAGGCGGCTGCCGGCGCCGAAGGCGTCGCCGCAGCCGATCACGGTGAGCTGCATGGAGGTCCCATCCTACCGACCCGGCTCCCCCTTCGCGAGCCTGTATGAGCATGTGGCGCCCGCCGATTCCGGCTTCAAGGGCCGTGCCAGGCCGGGTCGAGAGTAAACGACCCGTTAGGATTTTCGGCTGATAGTTCTTGTTAAGCCTAAGTCGGGGGTCTGGGCGCGGCCGCGCGTGCGCGCTATGCCATTGATCCTTCTCCGGTTTTTGTTGATGGTAAAGTCGCGGGTCTAAGAAGTGATGTCAGGAGGCGCGTCAGCCGAGGCCTCGCGGGTCCATTCGGGCTCGGCGAACGATCAAAAACGCCGCGCCTATCGCAGCGTCCAGGAAGCCCGCGAAAAGCTCACCTACAAATCAGGCCGCAAGCCGGAGTTCGAATACGAGCTCCTGATGATGTTCGTGAAGAACGAGCTGTCGGCCGCCGTCACCACGCCGCTGCTCGCGCTCGTCGTCGCCATGGGCGCCATGTTCTGGGCGCCCCCGCGCGAGTTGCTCCTGTGGCTTGGCGCCGTCTTCGTGGCCAAGGGCATTCTCATCGCGATTTGCCGGCAGTTCGCCAAGACGCCGCGCGAAGAGGCCGATACGCCGGCCTGGCGCGCTAAAATCGCAGCCGCGGAGTTTCTCTACGGGGTGACGTGGGCAACCGTAGCCTTCATCAGTCCGGAAACCCAGGGCGAGGCCGCGCACACCTTCATCTTCGCCTCGCTTATCGTCGTGATCTCGATGCGCATGCTGTTCGCATCTACGGTCATGCCCATCGTCTATGCCGGCACGCTGCCGATGACGATCGCCATCGTGTTGCGCTTCGCGCTGCTCGACAACCCCTTCTTCTGGGCGATGGCGGCCATGGCCGTCGGCGTGCACATCTACTTCATCTGGCTGATGACCGGATTTAATACGACGGTCATGGCCATGCTCGAGTACCGCGCCGAGAAGGACGCGCTGATCGGTGAGCTTGAGCAGTCGAAATCGATTTCGGACGAGGCGCGCCTGCGCGCAGAGGAAGCGAACCTCGCTAAGTCGCGGTTCCTCGCCACCATGAGCCACGAGTTGCGCACGCCGCTGAACGCCATCCTCGGCTTCTCCGAGATCATGCGCGGCGAGATCCTGGGTCCGCATTCCAACCCGACCTACAAGGAATATGCCAACGACATTCACGAGAGCGGGCAGCACCTGCTGACACTGATCAACGAGGTCCTCGATATCAGCCGCATCGAGGCGGGACGCTATGAGCTGAACGAAGCGCCCGTGGCGCTGGCCGATATTGTCGAGGATTGCCACCGGCTGATGCGCGTCCGCGCCGAGAACAAAGGACTGAAGATCGTCGAAACCTTCGAAGAGAACCTGACCCAGGTCTGGGCCGACGAGCGAGCCCTCCGGCAGATCTGTCTCAACCTCCTGTCCAATGCCATCAAGTTCACGCCCACGGGCGGAACCGTCACCCTCAAGATCGGGCGCACCCCCCTTAGCGGCCAGTTCCTGAGCGTCAAGGATACGGGGCCCGGCATCCCCGAGGCTGAGATCCCCCGCGTGCTGCGGAGCTTCGGCCAGGGCTCGCTCGCCCACCAAACCGCCGAAGGCGGGACGGGGCTCGGCCTTCCCATCACCAAAGGCCTGATCGAGTTGCACGACGGCAGTTTCGAACTGAAGAGCAAGCTGCGCTACGGCACGGAGGTCATCGTTACCCTCCCCCGCATGCGCATCATGGAGGCGCTGCCACGGCTTGCCGAGCCCGGCGAGGAGCGGCCGGAAGCCCCACAAACGCCCTGGCGCGCCGAGCGGAACAAGCGGGCCAGCTAGCCGCTTGAACCGCGCGACAGGCGGCCCGATTGCCCTGCCCCGCCACACCCCCTACATAGGTTGTTTGGGCATCCCGACCGGTAGGGGACTTCTTGGAAACGCCTTGCGTCAACATTTGTCTGCTCGACGACAGGTCGGGGCTTTGCGTGGGTTGCGGCCGCAGCGGCACTGAAATCGCCCGTTGGGTCGACATGACGCCGGAGCAGCGGCGCACCATCATGAAGGCCCTGCCGGAACGGCTGGAGCGCATGGAAGCCATGGCCGAGGCGGAAGGGTCGGGCCCATGACCACCTGGGTCGCCCTGTTCATTCTCGCGCTTGGCGCCATGATGCTGGTGAGCAACGAGTCGGGCATGATCGCCGGCCTCGACACTGCGACCTTTGCCTATGCGGCCTTCTTCATGGCCCTGCTCGTGTACATCGCCGGCGGGCTCGTGACCCGCTACGGCGGTGGTGCGGGCGCCATGGCTCGCGATGCGGTGACCTGGCTCGCGCTCGGGCTCGGCCTGGTCACTCTGTATGCCTACAAAGACGAGATCACCCCCATCGCCGCGCGCGTCGTCGGCGAGCTGCTCCCCGGCACGGCCATGACCGTGGAGACCAGCGCCGGCGGTCTGACCGAGGTCAAGATCAGGCGGCGGCTCGACGGTCATTTCACCGCCAAGGTGGACGTGAACGGCAAAGAAGTTTCCATGATCGTGGACACCGGGGCCTCGTCCATCGTTTTGACGCCGGAAGACGCGAAGAAAGCCGGTATAGACCCCGAAAAACTCACCTATCGGGTCCCCGTCCTGACCGCCAACGGACGCACCGTGGCGGCCCGCGTGCGCATAGACGAGGTCTCCATCGGGCCCCTCGACCGCACCAAGGTCGAGGCCCTGGTGGCACGCCCGGGCGCACTCACTCAGAGCCTGCTCGGTATGAGTTTTTTAAGCCGCCTCCGCTCCTATGAGTTTTCGGGCGATTTCCTGACCCTTCGCGGCTGAAGGCCCGAGAACGCCGGTCTTGGAGTGAGGCGCACCCTTTGCGTTCGACCACCAAACATCTGCTGCTGGAAGCCATGCAGTGGGGCGCACTTGCGCTCGGCGTCGCGGCCTTCGTTTATTTCTTCCACGATCTTCGTGCGCTTGTCCGGCCCGACAACGCGCTTCCAACGCTGGCCGAGAGCATGCGGGATCGGCCCGCCGAGACCGAAGAGGAAAGGTCCGGCTTCGACCGCACGGTGAAGCTACGCTCCGACGCGAACGGTCACTTCGTCTTCAAGGCCGCCGTCAACGAGCGCCTGGCAAGCTTCATGGCCGACACGGGCGCGACCTACGTCGTGCTCACCTATGAGGATGCCCAGCGCCTCGGGCTGTCGCCGCAAAGTCTCGACTTCTCCGTACCGGTCCAGACCGCCAACGGCGTCACCCGCGTCGCGCCCGTAACATTGGATCGCGTGCGGGTGGAGGACATCACGGTCCGTGCGTCCCGGCCGCGGTTGCCGGAAAAGGCGTCTTGGCCACCAATCTTCTCGGCATGAGCTTCCTGGGCCGCCTCAAGAGCTTCCAAATCCAAGGTGGCGAGCTCGTTCTCGTTCAATAGCCTCAAGTCCCTCCATTGATCTCAAAAGGTGGTGGGCTTAGAGGAAACTCTGCTATGGCCCAGGGGTTATCCCTGAAGGCCCCCGCGACCGCCAGCTTCCCGCTAGGAGTGAGAATGTTTCCGAAGCCGCGCCAAGATCTCGTCCCCAACACCGCCGAATTCGAACGGCTGCCCCTCGTCAAGGTGACCGGCTTCCGCGAATACGACGCGCGCTGGCTCTATCCCCAAGAGGTCAACCTGCTCGGCATGGAAGCGGTCGGGCTCGGACTGACCACGCTGATGCGCGAGCGCGGCGTACCCGTTCGCATCGTGGTCGGACATGACTTCCGCTCCTATTCCGCGGCGATCAAGGCGGCGCTGGTCACGGGCCTTCTGGCCGGCGGCGCGAGGTGCCACGATATCGGCTTGGCGCTGTCTCCCATGGCCTATTTTGCTCAGTTCGATCTCGATGTCGAAGGCGTGGCCATGGTCACGGCAAGTCACAACGACAACGGTTGGACCGGAATCAAGATGGGCATCGACCGGCCTTTGACCTTCTCGCCCGAAGACATGACGGCATTGAAGGAGATCGTGATGAACGCAAAGTTCGCGCCCTATCACGAGGGCGCGCGTTACATCTACGTGCCGGACATGCCGGAGCGCTATATGGCCGACCTGCTCAAGCATCCGAAGCTGACCCGGCGCTTGAAGGTGGTGGTCTCTTGCGGCAACGGCACGGCGGGCGCCTTCGCGCCGCACGTACTCTCGGCGCTCGGCTGCGAGGTCATCCCGCTCAATTGCGAGCTCGATCATAGCTTTCCAGCCCACAATCCAAATCCCGAGGATCTGGCCATGCTCAATGCCACGCGCGATGCGGTCATGGAGCACAAAGCCGACCTCGCGCTTGTGTTTGACGGCGACGGCGACCGTTGCGGCGTGGTCGACAATACTGGCGAGGCAATTTACGCCGACAAGGTCGGGGTCATGCTGGCGCGCGATATCTCAGCCCTGAACAAGAACGCCCATTTCGTCGTGGACGTGAAGTCCACCGGCCTGTTCAAGACCGATCCCGTGCTGCAGGCGAACGGCGCCAAGACGGACTATTGGAAAACCGGCCACTCCTACATCAAACGCTACAGCCACGAGACCGGCGCGCTCGTGGGCTTCGAGAAATCTGGCCATTTCTTCTTCAACCCGCCCATCGGCCGGGGCTATGATGATGGTCTTGTTGCCGCAACCGCGGTGCTCGACATGCTCGACCGCAACCCGGACAAGACCCTCGCCGAACTGAAGGACGCCCTGCCGCGCACGTGGCAGTCGCCGACCATGTCGCCCCATTGCGCCGACGAAGCGAAGTACGGCGTGGTCGACCGTGTGGTGAAGCATTTCGAGGATGTCGCCGCGAACGGCGGCAAGCTTGCCGGACAAAACATCCGCGAGCTGATCACCGTAAACGGCATTCGCATCGTTCTCGATGACGGCACGTGGGGATTGGTGCGCGCCTCGTCCAACAAGCCCGAACTCGTGGTCGTGGTGGAGAGCCCCACGTCCGAAGAGAACATGCGCGCGATCTTCGCCGAGATCGACAAGGAACTCTCCAAGCAACCCGAGGTCGGGGAGTACAATCAGAAGATCTAGGCACGTTTTGATGCGATGAGCGCAATAGAACCGTCAGATCTCTGTCGCAAATTTGCAATCCGAATCTGCTTCCTTGCACGCCTGTCATGATCGTATTCGATTACACAAGCGTCGTCTTTGCAGCAGGCCTCATCGTTGGCCTCACCCTCGATTCTCTGCTGCTGCGGACCCTCCTCGCACCGCCCTTCCGCATTTGGCCAACGCCTGCGCCCGGCAGCTGGCAGAGCCTCACTTTCTGGGGACTGTTTCGCGGCGGCATGGTGCTGACTTTCGTTGTCGCCGTTCTCGACTGGAATGCCACCCCGCTGCTCGATTGGACCCGCTTCATTGTCGGCGTGCCACTGGGCCTCGGCGGGTTGTTCATCACCGTGTGCGGCTATTTCAATCTCGGCCTCGGCAACACCTATTGCGGCTCGGACGGCCTCGTCAGTCATGGCCTCTACCGCTTTAGCCGCAATCCGCAATACACCGCCTCGATCGTCGGCCTGATCGGCCTGTCTATCGGCGCCAACTCGATCCTCACTATCGTGCTCTCCTGCGTAATGATCGGTGCCTATGTGTTGATGTCGCTGGTCGAGGAGGATTGGTTGAAGCAGCACTACGGCACGAGCTACCGCGAATATTGCGAGCGCACGGCTCGCTTTCTAGATGTTCAGGGTCTCATCCTGGCAATTGTCGATCGGAAGAAACCGTCCCGCCAAGCGGGCTGAACCGGCGGCTCACACGGAGCGTCGGTCAAACGGAATTCGTCATGACCGGGCACAAGCTCGGATCAAACCAAGGTCCGGGGTGCCCGGCATGAGAGATTGGATAAGGCCATAGAGCGCCGGCGCTACTCGGCCGCCACGGCGCGGTAGCTCTCACCCAGGACAATATCCCGCGCCCGCTCCAGCACTTCGATGCCAGCGCCATCAAGATGAGCATTCTCGGCGATGTGGCGGCGGAACGCCCGTGCCCGAGGCTGACCATGGAACAGGCCGAGGATGTGGCGCGTCATGGCATTCAGCCGCACGCCGCGGGCAAGCTCTCGCTCGACGTAGGACATGAACCGGTCGAGCACGTCCGCACGCGACGGCGGAAGGCCCTCTGCGCCGTAGAGCCTCCGATCCACCTCGGCCAGGAGATAGGGATCCGCATAGGCGGCGCGGCCCAGCATCACACCGTCGAGATGGGCAAGGTGCGGCTCGGCCTCGGCCAGCGCGGCGATACCGCCATTGATAAGGATGGTGAGGTCGCGCCGCCGCGCCTTCAAGCGATGCACGCGGTCGTGGTCGAGCGGTGGCACGTCGCGATTCTCTTTCGGGCTCAAGCCATCGAGCCAGGCCTTGCGCGCATGGACGATAAAGCTCGAACAGCCCGCGTCCGCCACCGTGTCGATGAATCGATCGAGACTCTCCTCGGCATCTTGGTCGTCGATGCCGATGCGGCATTTGACGGTCACCGGCACAGAGACGGCATCGGCCATCGCCTTCACGCAGTCCGCCACCAAGGCCGGCTCGGCCATGAGGCAGGCCCCGAAGCGCCCCGACTGCACCCGGTCCGAGGGGCAGCCGATATTGAGGTTGATCTCGTCGTAGCCGAAGCCCTCGCCCATCCGCGCCGCCTCGGCAAGCTTCGCCGGATCGCTGCCGCCGAGCTGAAGTCCGACCGGATGCTCGGCCGCATCGAACCCGAGCACGCGCTCTCGGTCGCCGTAGAGCACGGCCTCCGCCGTCACCATCTCGGTGTAGAGGAACGCGCGCGACGAAAGCAGCCGCAAGAAATAGCGGCAGTGGCGGTCGGTCCACTCCATCATCGGCGCGACGCAAAAGCGGTGGGAATCTGGTTTCAACGGCCTAGGCTCTCAACGGAACTCTCTCTATGAACATGGCGTCAAGGATCAGGCGAGACAAGCCGGCTCAACCGTGGGTCTCGCCCCACGCATGCAGCGCCTTCAGCACCGGGCCAAGTGCCTTTCCCTTGGGAGTCAGGAGATACTCGTAGCGTGGTGGATGGCTCTCATAGAGCCGCGTGGCGATCACACCTTGAGCCTCGAGTGACTTCAGCCGCGCCGACAGCGTATTCGGCGCGATGCCCGGCAGCCCCTCTTCAAATGACTGAAAGCGCAAGGGTCCCTTGCGAAACAGGTCGCGCAGAATGAGCAGCGACCATTTCTCGCCGATGACATCCAGCGCCCGCGCCACCGGACAATCCTCGATTCCATAACCGTGCGCCATACCAACCACTTAGGTATGTTACTTCTAAACGTCAAGTCACTACTTATTGACAAGTCACTTGCCAATACATAGTTACTGGACACAAGTCGCCCGTATGAAGGAGCCAAGCAATGTCCAAGACCGATCCCCACACCTACACACGGCGCTGGAGCCCCGAAGGCGACATAGCCTTGTTCACCCGCCCTGACGGCAGTCGTCTCCGCTATCTCAAGATCGGCACGGGGCCGGCCCTCGTGCTCCTTCACACTCTCAGAACGCAGCTCGACTACTTCCATCGCTTGATCCCGCTGCTCGCAGACCGGTTCACCGTCTACGTGCCGGACTACCCAGCTCTTGGCTGGTCCGATATCCGGCCTGGCGCGAACTACAACGAGCCTGACTTGCGCAAGGCTGTCGTCGAGTTCGTCGAAGGACTCGATCTCAAGGACGTAACGCTTGTTGGCGAGTCGATGGGCGCCACGCTGTCGCTCACGGCCTCGACAGAGCTGGGCGATCGCCTTCGCCAAATCGTCGCCCTCAACAGCTACGACTATCCGCAAGGTGTGGAGCGCGCCAACCTGCTCGCCGCGATCGTCGTGAAGGCGTTAAAAGCTCCCGGCATCGGCCTCGTCTTTCCAAGATGTCGAACTCGATGATTCTCGGTGGCATCATGCGCGGCGGTTTCTACGATGGACGCAAGCTCCCCAAGGATTTCGTCCTAGAGTTGCTGCGTAGTGCCAAGCGCACGGGCTATGCCACGGCAGAGACCAAATATTTCCGAGCGCTGCCAAGCTTCATCGCGGCGCGGGGCCTTTATCCGCGCGTCAAGACGCCCGTCACGCTCGTGTATGGCGACCACGACTGGTCAAAGCCCAAAGAGCGCGCAGAGGTCGCGGCTCTTGTCCCGGGCAGCCTACTGATCACACTTCCGAGGACCGGTCACTTCTCGGCGCTCGAGCGGCCCGAGTCGATCGCCAACATCATCATCGATGCGACAGCGCGCAGAACCGGCGACATAGTCGAACCTCGCCGCAAACGCGTTGGAGGCACGCTATGACAATTCCAACCTTTCTTCCCTACTACGTCCTCCTTGGTACGGCCGGCATCATCACCGCCGTCCTGATCGGACTGAATCGGGCGTTGGAACAGGCGCATTGGCCGGTCAAGCGACGCAAAAGCACAGTTGGCATTGCGGCGGCCGTTCTCGCACTTTGGCTTGCCGCCGCTGCAGCCCTTGCGGCGTTGGGCACGTTCCAGGCCGGCGCCGACACAATGCCGACAATTCAGTACGCCATCGCCCTGCCGATCCTCATCGGCGGCCTTTTGATCTGGCGATCGGAGACGGTGAAGCACCTCATCGAAGCCGTGCCGCAATCTTGGCTGGTCGGCCTTCAGCTCTATCGCGCACTCGGCGTGATTTTCTTGATCCTCTACGCCACGGGTCGGTTGCCAGGTCTCTTCGCCTGGCCGGCGGGCGTCGGAGACATTCTCGTCGGCGTTCTTGCCCCGGTCGTGGCGATTGCCTACGCGCGGGCTCCGCGCCTGAACGGCGACCTCGTCGCCGCTTGGAACTGGTTCGGCATCGGCGATCTCGTGATAGCCGTCGCAACCGGCTTCATTACCGCTCCATCACTGTTGCAGCCATTCATGGTCGAGCCGGCAAATCACCTCGTGACGCTGTTCCCACTCGCCTTGATACCGACCTTCCTCGTGCCGCTATCGATCCTGCTGCACATCGCCTCGCTCACCAAGCTTCGGCGAACAGTACCGAACAGGCAGGTGACGAGCGCCCAACCCGCTTAAGGTGTGTCGCATTCATGTCAGGAAGTCTGTGCCGACCGGGTCCCGCTGAACGGCACCACATCCTTGGTCGCCGATATTGCGACAAATTCATCTATTAACTTGTACACTTTGCATTCTGAACATTGATTACTCCTACCTATGATCCGCCCCTCATCGGGGGGTGTTATCATGTTGGTTGTAAATTCTGCTGCTATCTATCTGAGACTACGTACACTTTTGGTTGCAGGAACACTCGCTTTGGTTGCCGTCGATAGTGCCACGGCTCAAGAAGCGCAGCCTCCTGAGGAGGCGCCGCAAACCGGCGCATCCGGTGCCGAGCCGGTGACGGGGACGCAAGATGCCTCCGCGGAAGACGCCGCAGCGACCTCTGAGGATAATCCGGACAAGCTGCCGCCCATCGAAGTCACGCAGCCGGCGGTGAAAGAGCCAGCTCAGGGCGAAACCGCCGAGGAAAGCGCGCCGCAAGTCGCGGCCGTCCGGCCTGCCCCCTCGCGTTCGAGATCCTACACGGGCACCGGCGGCACCGAAGGCCTTGCCGGTCTGGGCGAGAGTGACGGGCAAGATACCGGAGACGGCACCGGCGAGTCCGCTTGGGGGCCGGTCGACGGCTTCGTCGCCACGCGAACCGCCTCGGGCATGAAGACGGATACGCCGATCATCGAAGTTCCTCAGTCCGTCTCGGTGATTACCGCGGACCGCATCGAGCAGCTCGGCGCCAACACGCTGCCGGAAGCCTTGGGCTATACGGCCGGCGTCCGGCCCAGCACCTACGGCAGCGACTCACGCTACGACTGGCTCAGTATCCGCGGCTTCGACGCCTACTATCCGGGCATCTATTTCGACGGCCTGTTCGCGCGCAACAACAACACCTGGGCGGCCTGGAAGGTGGAGCCCTATGGCGCGGAGCGCATCGAAGTGCTCAAGGGGCCGTCGTCGGTTCTCTATGGCCAGATGAATCCTGGCGGCACGGTCAACGTCATCACCAAGCGGCCGACCGAAGAGACCTTCTACGAAGCAGGCGTGCAGATCGGAAATTTCGGCCGCGTGCAGCCCTTCTTCGACTTCGGCGGCCCGGCGACGGAAAGCAACAAAGTTCTTTATCGCGTCACCGGGCTGGGCCTGAAGACCGATACCCAGGTCGAGAACGTCTCCGTGGACACGCTTTACTTCGCGCCCGCCCTCACCCTAAAGCCCACCACCGATACGACGCTTACCATCCTGGCGCATTATCTGGAGCGGGAGACGGGCGTGATGTCGAACTTCCTGCCGCCCGAGGGAATGATCCTGCCAAACAAAAATGGAAGGATCTCGCCCAGCTTTCATTCCGGCGATCCCAACTTCGACAGTTTCGAGCCGACACAGAAGGCCGTCAGCTACTTCCTCGAGCATCAGGTCAACGAGACCTGGCAACTCCGCCAGAACGCCCGCTACGGCATGATCGATCTCGAATACGATAGCCTCTATGGCACCGGCCTCGATCCGTTCGATCCTACGCAGAGGCTGATGGGCCGCCGTGCCTTCTTCTCCGACGAAAATGTCGATCAGTTCGTCATCGACAACCAGGCCGAGGCCAACTTCTTCACGGGCCCGATTGAACACACGATGCTGTTCGGCGTCGACTATCAGTGGAACCACTTCGATCAGACGTCAGGCGACGGTCTTTCGACGCCTATCGACATGTTCTCGCCGAGCTATGGGGGCCTGTTCCGTCGCCCGCCTTTGTTCAACGACTCGGACACGGACCTCACGCAGACGGGCCTCTACGCGCAGGAGCAGGCAAAACTTTGGGATCGCTTGGTGCTCGTCGCCGGCGGCCGCTACGATTGGGCCGAGGTCAAGATCGACGATCACCTGTTCGGCACCAACTCGGAGCAAAAAGACGAGGCCTTCTCGTGGCGGACCGGCGCCGTCTACGTCACGCCGAGCGGCTTTGCGCCCTATGTCAGCTACTCGACGTCGTTCCTCCCCGTCTCCGGCTTCGATCCGTTCACCGGCAATCCGTTCGATCCGGAGACCGGCCAGCAATACGAGGCGGCATCAAGTTTCAGCCCCCCGGCCGCGAGAGCTTGATCACGGTTTCCGCGTTCGACATCCGCAAGCAGAACTATCTGACCTACGACAACCTCTTCAATCCACGTCAGACAGGCGAGGTTCTGTCACGCGGCATCGAGTTCGAGACGGTGGCGCAGCTGACGGACGGCCTCGATCTCATCGCCGCCTATACCTGGCTGCCTGAGTTCACCATTACGGAGAGCGCCAACCTGACCGAACTCGGCAAGCGCGAGCCCGCCGTGGCGGAGCATTGGGGCTCGCTCTGGGCGCACTATACCGTCCAGCGAGGTCGCTTCGAGGGCTTCGGCTTCGGCGGCGGCGTCCGCTATATCGGCGAGACCTTCGGCGACAGCATCAACAGCGCGCGCATGGTCGTGCCCTCGATCACCCTGTTCGACGCGGCGATCGACTATGAGTCCGACCACTGGCGGTTCGCACTCAACGTCCACAACATAGCCGACAAGACCTATGTCGCCTCCTGTTGGGACACCTGCTACTTCGGCGAGCCGCGCACGGTCATCGGCACGATCACGCGCCGCTGGTAAAGGCTACAAGCGCTCAGACATCGGTGGAGGTGTTCGAACCACTCCCACCGATGCTCAGAGCCCTCCGAATACATGAATGTCATGCACATTCCTTTTTCGGCCATTTTCATTCCGTAGCGCGAGAGACCGACGCTATAAGCCGAACGATGCGGCGGGGACCGCGTTTCCGAACGAGGATAAGGTGGGCGAATGACCAACAAGGCACTGCGGCAATGGTCTTGGGTGCACAAATGGACGAGCCTCGTCTGCACCCTTTTCCTGTTGCTGCTCTGCGTGACGGGTCTGCCGCTCGTGTTCTACCACGAGATCGAGCACGTCCTCGGGAACGAGGTCGAAGCACCGGAGATCGAAAACCCGGGCGTCAACGCGTCCCTCGACACGATCGTCACCAACAGCAAAGCTCATTTCCCGGGCAAGCAGCTTCAATATCTGAGCTGGGACGAGGAGGAGCCGGCGCTCGTCTATGCCGGCCTTGGCGACGAGCTCGACTCGGAGGACGGCAACCGCTATCTCGCGCTTGACGCGCGCACAGGCGAGGCCTTGGGCGAGATCCCGTTCCAGGGCACGGTCATGTTCTACGTCTACCGGCTGCATGTGGACATTTTCGCAGGCCTCGCCGGCAAGCTCTTCCTGGGCTTCATGGGGCTGTTGTTCGTGGCCTCGATCGTCTCGGGCATCGTCGTTTACAGCCCCTCGATGCGGAAGCTCGACTTCGGCAGCGTGCGTCACCATCGCCCGCGGGCCGTGCGCTGGCTCGACCTGCACAACCTGCTTGGTATCGTGCTTGCCGCCTGGATGATCGTGGTCGGTGGCACCGGCGCATCAATACGTGGGCGGATCTGGTTTTCAGTATGGCGCAACGACCAGCTCACCGAGATGCTCGGCGCACACAAGGACAACCCGCGCCCCGAGACGCCCGCTTCTCTGGAAACCGCGATCCAAACCGCGCGCGACAAAGTGCCGGGCATGATCCCGAGCTTTGTCGCCTTTCCGGGGACGCTCTACTCGAGCACCGGCCACTACACGGTCTTCATGCACGGCGATACGCCGCTGACCTCGAAGCTTCTTCAGCCGGTCGTGATCGATGCCGCCACCGGCGACTTCACCGACACGCGCGAGATGCCGTGGTACGTCACCACGCTGCTCATCTCGCAGCCGCTTCATTTTGGCGATTACGGCGGGATGCCGCTCAAGATTCTGTGGGCCATCCTCGACGTGATCACCATCGTCGTGCTGGTGACGGGGCTTTATCTCTGGTTCCGGCGCCGCCGCCCGAACGCCGCCAATCGCTTCGCCGACGATGCCGAGATCGCCCCGCGCTACGCCGGAGCACCGGCGGAATAGATGGCTGCCAGCCCGCTTCGACGCGGTCTTCTCGGCCGCACCTATCTCATGCCGCTCATCATCGCCGTGATCAGCAGCGCGGGTCTGCTGTTCGCGCTGATCGGCGACGGCCTGTGGGACTATCTGTCCTGGCTCGCGCTCGGTTTTCCGGTCGCCATCGGGCTCTGGTTTTCGAACCGCCGCTCTCGGGACCAGAGACGCAGCACACGCGGAGCCGTCTAAGGCGCCGCCGGCGCTTCTTCCTCGCCCGCGCCTTCCTCCGCCGCTGGCTCAGGTTCCGGCTCCGGCGGGGCGATCGGATGCGGATTGGAAATCATGTAGGCCGCGACGTCCCAGGCCTCCTGAACCGTGAGCGTGGGCGTCCGGTAGTCGACGCCGGTCGGCATGTTGGCGCGGATAAAGGACGCCGCATAAAAGAGCTGCCCCATGCCCGCGCCGCCATTGAAGCTGCCTTCGCCCCAGAGCGGCGGCACGTAATAGCCGACGTTCGGCGGCTGCTTCCGCTCGCCCTGCCCGTTCTGCCCGTGGCAGCTCGCGCAGTGCTGAGCGTAGACCGCGAGGCCCCGCCTGGAATCCGGCAAGGCCTCCGGCAGGCAATCGGCATCAATCCCATGCCTGGGAGGCGGATGCCTCCGGCGTCCCCTTGCCGACGAATTCGATATAAGCGATCAGTGCCGCCATCTCCTGGCTGTCTTCCGGCAGCGGCCGGCCGTTCAATCCGAGCGCCATGCAGGAATTGATGCGGTCGGGCAGCGTGACCACCTTGTTGTTGACCATCATGGGAAAGGTCGCGGCGGTGGAGACGAACGGCGCGGCGAAGGGCTGGAGCCCGGCCTTCAGATGGCAGCTCTGGCAGGCGAGATCGTTGCCGCCATAGGCCATGGCGGGATTTTCCGCGCTACGGCCGACATAGCGCGGCGTGTCCACAATAAGCGCATGGCCGTAGCGGATAAGGTCGTTCTCCGGTCCCGGCCCAAGCACCGCCAAATCGACCGCGTAGTAGGCGTCCGTCCGGTCCCACAGCAGATAGCCGACACCGAAGCCTGCAAGCGCCGCCAACGCGATGCAGATCTCGAAAACAACCGTTCGCAACAGAATGGTCCCCCGAACAAGCTTGCACTTTACCTTATGCTAGGCACCCGTGTGCAAGGCAGCGTGAATCGCCATATGAACCTAGAGTCCCCATGGCCTTGAAAGCATGACAGAAGCCGCACCCGACCAGACCCAGCTCGCCACCGACCCCGTCTGTGGCATGAAGGTCGATCCCAATGTGGGCAAACCCAGCCGCGACTACCAGGGTCACACCTATCATTTCTGCTCGGACGGATGTCAGGCGAAATTTGCCGCAGACCCTGAGCGCTATCTGACCGAGCAGGACGAACCGAAGCCCGCGCCTCCCGGTACGCTCTACACCTGCCCCATGCATCCGGAGATCGTGCAGGAGGGCCCCGGCCCCTGCCCCATCTGCGGCATGGCGCTCGAGCCCATGGGCGCGCTGGCGCCGGAAGCCCCGAACGAAGAGTTGATCGATTTCACCCGGCGCCTTTGGGTCGCCGTGCCGCTATCGCTCCTCATCGTCGCGCTCGACATGGGCGCCCATGTCTTCGGCATCGATCTCCTGCCCTTCCTCTCACCCCACGCCAAGCAATGGCTGTTGCTGGCGCTCGCCACGCCCGCCGTTCTGTGGTGCGGCTGGCCGTTCTTCGTGCGGGGCTTCGAGTCCCTGCGCTCCGGCTGGCTCAACATGTTCACGCTGATCGGGCTCGGCACTGGCGCCGCCTATCTCTATAGCCTCGTCGCCACCATCGCCCCGGGCCTGTTTCCGGCTTCCATGCGGG
>NZ_LPWD01000463.1 GCF_001723295.1 Methyloceanibacter marginalis | reverse complement strand
CTGACCCTCGCCGGCGGTGAGCACCTGGCCCATGATCACTTCGTCGACGTCGTTGGCGTCGACGCCGGCGCGCTCCAGCGCCGCGCGAATGGCCACCTCGCCAAGCTTGTGCGCCGGCAAGCTCGACAGCGAGCCGTTGAAAGAACCGACCGGCGTCCGCGCCGCGCCGACGATCACTATTTCGTCTTTCATCCTGATCTCCATACCCTGGGGGACCCCAGGTCATACCTCAGCGATTTCCGGCTGGAAAGCCCGACGAAGGGTCACGTTAAGCCTCACGGCAAAGCTCTGGTGCTGCGCACAAGGAACGTGCTAGTCATCTTCGCAGGTGCGGCATAGAGTAGCCTCAGGACGGGGTCCGGGGCTTAGGAGCGAAAGACACGTGGCTAGGGACGCGGACCAAGAGAGCCGGCCGGTCATTATCAAGAAATACGCGAACCGCAGGCTCTACAATACCGATACAAGCACGTATGTGACGCTTGAGGACCTCGCCGAAATGGTGCGGGGCGAGCGCGACTTCGTGGTCTACGACGCGAAGACCGGCGAAGACCTCACCCATGCTGTCCTGACTCAGATCATCGTGGAGCAGGAAAGCAGAGGCACCAGTCTCCTACCCATCGGTTTCTTGCGCCAGCTGATCCGCTTCTATGGCGACAGCATGCAGAAGCTTGTGCCGAGCTATCTTGAGTTCAGCCTCGACTCGCTCACCAAGCAGCAGGAGCAGTATCGGCGCCGCTTCACGAACGCTTTCGGCAACGCGGCGTTTGATGCAATGCAAGAGCAGGTGCGAAAAAATTTCGACACTTTCGAGCGCGCGCTCGGCTTGTTCACGCCCTTCGGCGCCGATGCGGCCAATGCGCGCGGCGAGGGGGACGCCGAGGATTCCCAGCCGAAGCTCGCGGCGCCGTCCGGCAAGAAGCCTGGCGCGGACGAGATCGACACGCTCAAGGCCGAGCTTCAGGCCATGCAGCAGCGACTCGAGAAGCTCTCCCGCGACTAGACTTTCACTTCTCGATTTTTGTCATTGCCCGGCTTGACCGGGCAATCCATTCCACTGGCCTCTCAACTTGCCAGGGCGCAACGGCATGGATGCCCGGATCAAGTCCGGGCATGACGAAATCAGATTTGCGGGAAGAGTCTTACGCGGCCTTGGCTGCGGTGTGCCGGCGCATGTGCGCGGCTGTCAGGTCCGCTTCCACCAGCGCGCGGTCATGGGCGGTGTCGGCCAGCAGGTGGATATGCACCTCGTTGGCGCCGATCTTCGCGCCCGCATGACGCAGATGGGCAAGATTGAGCGAGATCGCGTCGTCCTTGGTGTCGCCGAAGGCAGCGCCTCGCGGGTGCCGTCCTCGTGGCGGCGGACCAGGATGTAGTTGGCTTGGGGCAGGGCGGGGCAGCCCACCAGCGAATAGACGCTGTGGAGATAGCGGCGGCCCGACGCGCCACGCCAATAGTGGAACGCTTGGTCGAACGCGGCTTCCGCGCAGACCAGCGCAGGCTCCTCCGCCGGCCCCCAAGGGGCTGTCTCAGAAGCGTCTGCTTGGCTCGTCCACATGAAATCCCGTCCCGTTAACTTTGGCGACCTTAGAGGAAATGGGTTGACCGATGGCAAATACAAGACGCCTTCGATCACGTTTCTTCTATAGAACAAACAATGAACTCGTGCTCGGCGCCCGTCAAGCTTTTAAGTGTTACCAAAGGGTTAACGGGCCAGATCGGCGGCCTTCGCCTCGGCCAGAAGGCGGGCGGAGGCCGTCTCGATGGCCTCTTGCAGGCGGCTCAGAAATTCCGCCTTGGGGAGACCCGGCGGCAGCGGATCGAGGATCTCGACCACCGATTTTCCCGGCTTTCTCGCCCAACTGCGCCGGGCCCAGAAGACGCCGGAGTTGAGCGCCACGGGGACGCAAGGCACGTCGAGGGCGTTGTAGATCAGCGCGATGCCGGTCTTGTATTCCGGCGGCGCGCCCGGCGGGCGGCGTGTTCCTTCCGGGAACATTACGATTTCGCGCCCAGACGCGATTCGTTCCTTGGCCACGTGGAGCATGCGGCGCAAGCCCGCCGCGCCCTTGTCGCGGTCCACGGGGATCATGCCGAACTTGTAGGAGAACCAGCCATGGAACGGGATCCAGAACAACTCCCGCTTCATGAACAGGGCCGGGTCGTGGAACAGCGGGATGAGCGCGAAGGTCTCCCAGGCAGACTGGTGCTTGGAGGCGACCAGGAACGGCGGCTCGGGCAGCTTGTCGAGGCCGCGCACCTCGTAGTCCAGACCGACAATGTGCTTCAGAAGCCAAAGCTCGGAGCGCGCGTGCAGCTTAAGCGCCGCCATGGACCATTGGCGCGGTGCAAAGAAGAGCGGCGAGCACACCACCACGAACGCCGCCGTGGTGAGGTAGAACAAGATGCCGAAGAGGATGGAGCGGAACATTGCCGGCCTGCCTACGGTTCCGGCTCATCCTCGGGCGGCACCGAGGTGCCTTGCAAGGTCATGCGGGCGAGGTTGGTGGCCCATAGCCGTCCGAGCGCCGGCAGGTATTTCAGATATTCCGACAACAGGAGCCGTGTGGTGCCGGGATAGTGCCACCAACGCTCCACATGCACGTTGTTGTCGACCACGGGGTACGGGATGAGCGCTACGCCGGGAAGGGCGCGCTCGAGCTCGGCTAGCGCGCGGGGCAAATGGTAGTTGGACGTCACCACGATGATCGAGCTGTATTGGTTCAGGGTCACCCACTGAGCCGTCTCGGTGGCGTTGTCGATGGTGTTGCGCGCTTCCTTGTCGATATCGACACAGCAGGCGAAATACTGGTCGCCCTGGCTCGAGAGCTCCTTCAATTGCTCCAAGGTGGTGCCGCGATTGACGCCGGTAATCAGCACGCGCTTCGCCTTGCCCTGGCTGAGCAGCTTCATGGCTTCGTCGATGCGGGAGACGCCGCCGGTGAGCACGGTGATGCCGTCGGCCGGATGGGCCGGCTCGATCCGCTCACGGTCCACGCTGTTGGCGAAGACGATGAAGCCGATAATGAGCATCACGAGCAGTAGGATCGTGCCGTCGAAGAGCAGGCGGACGACGCCCATCAGGCCGGCGAAGCGCTGGAAGCGCCGCGGCCGGTCTTCGGCTCCTCTTGCTCTCGTACCTCGACGTCGTCGCTCACCGCGCACCCCGAACCTGGCCTCGCGCGGCGCAGAATAGGCAAAATCGCCGCCGCACGATATCGGCTTCGACCTCGGGTTTCATGAAGATCACGCGTAGTTTTTGAGGACGCGGAAGACCCCGAATCGCGAGGTGATCATGCACAGAGCCGCGACCACGACGACGATCCCCACCAGCAGGATATAGCCGCCGAGGTCGAGCTCGCCGGAGCCGAGTAGACGTCTGGTTTCCGCTTCGGTCACGGCGCCGCCGCCCAACAGATACATCAAGAAGGGCAGCAGCAAGAATGCGATGGCCGCGGCGAAGGCGCCCGCGAGGCCGGCACGCACGCCAAGCCCAAGAAAGTGCCGCTCGAACTCGGAGGCGATGAAGCGTTCGGTGGCGCCCACGAAATGCAGCACCTCGATGACCGCCCGGTTGGTGGCCATGGCGCTGCGCGTCGCCGAGACGATGACGGCGATGG
Source organism: Methyloceanibacter marginalis (assembly GCF_001723295.1). Classification (GTDB taxonomy): domain Bacteria; phylum Pseudomonadota; class Alphaproteobacteria; order Rhizobiales; family Methyloligellaceae; genus Methyloceanibacter; species Methyloceanibacter marginalis. The sequence continues at coordinate 870 of NZ_LPWD01000463.1, read as the reverse complement.
TTGCCGCGGCGACCAGGCCGAGCACGGCGATGCCGCCGAGCGCGGTCGAGCGGGTAATCAGCTTGATCTCGGATTGCCAGCGGCGGTGATCGTCGAGCGTCACGCCCTCGAAGTTCTGGTTGAGTGCGTTTTTGATGAGGTCGATATCGGGGGGACTGGAGCGGTCGATCTCCACGGCGATCAGGCGCGGGATCGGCAGCGCCGAAAGCGCCGCGGTGGAGCCGAGCCAGGGCTCGAGCAGTTTTGCCGAATCGTCGGCGCTCAAGGGTTTGACCCTGGTGACGCCTCTCTGCTTGGCGAGGAACAGGGCGACCAGCGTCATCTTCTTCTCGATGTCGGCGGTGTTGAGCGGATCGAGCTCGATGGTGATCTCGCTGGCGATGTCATCCACCCAGGCATTGGCCGACTGGTTGATCATGTAGACCCCGCCGGCGGTGAGGCAGGCGAGGAAGGTCATGATGGCGATCACTATGGTGAGCGCGTTGCCTGCGATGGAGGCGGCGGGGACGATCTGCTGGGACGTGGCCTGAAATTTCGGCGGCAGCTTTGCGGCGAGGCGCGGGGGCAGGACACCGGCGATGAGGCCGGTCCAGGGATAGTCCTTGATATCGTCGAGGACCGTCACGGGCCGCTGACCTGGAGCTGCCCTTCGTAGAGCATCAGGCGCGGCGCCTCCAGTTGCTCCATGAGAGCGTAGTCATGGGTGGCGATGATCACCGAGGTGCCGAGACGGTTCAGTTCGACGAAAAGCCTGAGGAGTCGGTTGCCGATCGCCGGGTCCACGTTGCCGGTGGGCTCGTCGGCCAGGAGCAGTTCGGGCCGGCCGATGACCGCCCGGGCAATGGCCGCGCGCTGCTTCTCGCCGCCGGA
>NZ_LPWD01000462.1 GCF_001723295.1 Methyloceanibacter marginalis | reverse complement strand
CTCGTAGACCCCCCATTGGGTATCGGCGAGGTAGCTCGCGCCATCGCCCCAAGAATAGGCGAAGAAACGCAAAGGCCGCGCGGCGGTGATCTTGGAGTCGAGCTGGCGAAGCGAGCCGGCCGCGGCGTTGCGCGGATTGGCGAAGAGTCGGTTGCCCGCCTTCTCCTGCTCGGCGTTCAGCGCCTGGAAGGCGCTGTGGCTCATATAGATCTCGCCGCGCACCTCGAACGGATCGGGGAAGTTCTTCGCCTTCACGGTCTCGGGGATATCGCCGATGGTGCGCACATTGGCGGTGACGTTCTCGCCTTCATAGCCGTCGCCTCTTGTGGCGGCCTGCACGAGACGGCCGGCCTCGTAGCGCAGCGTGATGGAAAGACCGTCGATCTTAGGTTCGGTGGTGAAGGCAAGCTCTGCGTCCGTATCGAGGCCGAGAAAGCGGCGCACGCGCTCGATGAAGTCCCGCACGCCCTCGTCGTCGAATACGTTGCCGAGCGACAGCATGGGCACGCGGTGGACGACCTTGCCGAACACTTCGACCGGCGCGGCGCCTACCTTGAGGGAGGGACTGTCGTCGCGCACCAGATGTGGAAAGCGCGCCTCGATGGCCTCGTTGCGTTTGCGCAGCGCGTCATAGGCGGCGTCGGAGATCTCCGGCTCGTCCTTGCGGTAATAGAGCGCGTCGTGATGCGCGATCTCCTTGGCAAGGCGCGCGAGCTCGTGCGTCGCTTCCGCCTCGTCCAGCTTCGCGACCGATTTCGACGCCAGACCTGCGTCCTTGTTCGCTTTTGCCTTGCTCATGATTTCAGACTCTTAGGCCGACTTGCTCATGAGGCGGTCGGCGGCGGCGCGGGCCTCGTCGGTGATGGTCTGGCCGGCCAGCATGCGGGCGATCTCCTCGCGCCGGTGCGGGCCTCGAGGACCGCCACGCGGGTCGCCATGGTCTCTCCTTCCGGCCCGTGCATCGCCTCCTTGGCGATCATCAGATGCCCGTCTGCGAGCGCGGCCACTTGCGGCGCGTGAGTCACGGCCAGCACCTGGACTTTGGCGGCAAGCCCGGCCAGGCGCTCGCCGATCGCCGAGGCCGTGGCGCCGCCGACGCCGGAATCCGCCTCGTCGAAGATGAGGGTCGGCGCGGAGCCGCGCGCGGCCAGCACCACTTTCAGCGCCAGGATGAAGCGCGCCAGCTCGCCGCCGGAGGCCACCTTCATCATGGGGCCGGGCTCTGTGCCGGGATTGGTGGCGACCCAGAAGGCGACGCGGTCGATGCCGGACGGTCCGCCTTCGGCCATGTCCACGGTGTCGATATGGGTGACAAAGCGCGCCTTGTCGAGCTTCAGCGGCGCGAGCTCGTTCGCCACCTCGGCATCGAGTTTCTTGGCGGCCTTGGCGCGGGCCTTGCTCAGGGCGAGCGCGGCGGCCTCGTAAGCTTTGCGGGCGGCTTTCGCCTGTTCCGCAAGCTCGGCGGCGCGGCCTTCGCTGGTGTCGAGCGCGGCAAGCTCGGCTTCGAGACGCGCGGTGAGGGCCGGCAGGCCGTCCACCGGTACCCGGTGCTTGCGGGCGAGCGCTCGCAGACCGAACAGACGCTCCTCGGCGCGCTCGAGATCTACAGGCTCGAAGGCGATGGCGGCGAGCGCTTCCTCCAATTTATCGCGCGCGGTATTGGTCTCGGTCATGACACGCTCCAGCGCCTCGGCGACGCCGGTCAGCAGCGCGCCGCCGCTTGCCGCCTGGCGCTCGATGCGCCGCAGCGCGGAAGCCAACCGTGCGCCTGCGGTGCCCTCGCCTTGCAGCGCATCCAGCGCCTCATTCAGATCGGCGGCGATCTTCTCGGCATTCATCATCAACTGGCGCTTTTCGGCCAGGGCTTCTTCCTCGCCCGCCTCCGGGTTCAGGGCGCGCAACTCCTCCAGCGCGTGAGCGACATAGTCGGCATTGGCGCGGGTGGCGGCAATCTCGCTCTCATGGCGCCCGCGCGCCGCATCCGCCACGAGCCAGGCGTCATAGAGCGCCTCAACTTGCTTTGCGTCACCGCTAAGTCCGCCGAACGCGTCCACCAGATCGCGATGGCCGCTCGGATCGATCAGGGCGCGCTCGTCGTGCTGGCCATGGATCTCGACCAGGGCTTGGCCCACCTGCCGCAACAGTTGCACGCTGACGCTGGTGTCGTTTGATGAGGCGCGGCTCCGCCCATCGGCCCCCTGGACCCGGCGCAGGATGAGCGCATCCTCTAGGGCAATATCGTTCCCGGCGAGGAGCGCCAGGATGGGATGATCGGGGGCTAGCTCGAAGGTCGCGGTCACCTGCCCCTGTTCGGCGCCGCGGCGCACCAAGGAGGCGTCGCCCCGGGCGCCTATGGCGAGCGAGAAGGCATCGAGCAGGATGGACTTGCCGGCGCCGGTTTCGCCCGTGAGAGCCGACAACCCGGCGCCGAACGCCAGATCGAGCTTGTCGATGAGAACGATATCGCGGATCGACAGAGCGGCTAGCATGGCGCGCCCGTCAGGCCTGTCCGTTGCCCTTCCAGGTCTGAGTGATCCAGGAGCCCTCGTGCTCTTGGGGCTCTAGGCCGCGCTTCCCTAGGAGACCGTAGGCGTGCTTGTACCACTTACTGTCCGGAAAGTTGTGGCCGAGCACGGCGGCGGCCGTCTGGGCCTCGTTGACGATGCCTAACGCCATATAAGCCTCGGTCAAACGCATCAAGGCTTCTTCGACTTGCGCCGTGGTCTGGTACTCGCTGACCACGGTGCGGAAACGGTTGATCGCCGCGAGATAGTTGTCGCGGTGCAAGTAATAACGGCCGACCTGCATTTCGCTCGCGGCGATCAGATCGCGCAGGATTCGCGCGCGATTGGCCGCTTCGGCAGCGTAACGCGAGTTCGGGTAGCGCTGCAGAAGCTTATCATAGGCGGCCAGCGAGCGGCGGGCGAAGGTCTGGTCGCGCTTCGGGTCGAGCACCCGTTCGTAATAGGACATGGCGATGATGTTCTGCGCCAGATCCGATTCTTGGGTGCCCGGGTGGAGCGTCAGGTAGCGGTCCGCGGCGGAGACCGCTTCGTCATACTTGCCGGCCTTGTAATAGGCATAGGCCGCCATGACGATGGAGCGGCGCGCTTCCTGCGAATAGGGATGGTTGATGTCGACCTGCTCGTACTGGCGAGCGGCCTTCTCGAAGTCGCCCTCGTCGACCATCTTTTCGGCTTGGCCGTAGATTACGTTGGGCGGATCGTTGTTCACGAGCTCCGCCTTGTCGCTGCCGAAAATTGAGCCGCAACCGCCAAGCAGCAGGCCCGCGAGGAGCACGGTGGCCGGGAAAGCGGCGCGACTCATCCGCCGACGCGGCTCAGGCTGCGCTGGCGCCATTGACGGCTCGACCGATCCGGACATGCTTCCCCTCAAAACGCCCCGTATTCAGCTGGTCTTTGCGCGCAATTTCCGCCCGCCGCAAGCACGAAGCCCAGCGCCCCAGCAAACCCCCGGATTATGGTGTTTTTTGGCCCTGCGCCAGGCCCTGCGCAATGGCCGGCTCGCGAGGAACCGAAACCCAGCTGCAAGGCCACTCGAAAGGCTTCGGCTAGCTCCGGTCGGCGGCGAAATTGGCGGCCGCCAAGCGATGGCTGAGTTCGGCGTGACGCACTTCGCGGTAGCGCGGAGCTTCGACCATGGTCCAAGCCTCGGCATCGGCGAACAGGGCCTTCAGCACCAACGCGTTCAGACGATGTCCGCCGCGCCGGGAGCGATAGGAGCCGAGAAGCGGTGCACCGGCCAGGGTGAGATCGCCGACCGCGTCGAGCGCCTTGTGGCGGACGAATTCGTCCGAAAAGCGCAGGCCCTCGCGATTGATGATGCGGTCGTCGCCGATGGCCACGGTGTTCTCAAGAGAGGCGCCAAGAGCCAGGCCCGCGGCCCACAGCCGCTCAACGTCGCTCATGAAGCCGAAGGTCCGGGCCCGGGCGATCTCCCGGCGGAAAGAGCCGGGATTCACGTCAATCGCAAGCTTCTGGTTGCCGATCAACGGCGTCTCGAAGTCGATCTCAATGTCGAGATGGAAGCCGTTATAGGGGGTCAGCTCGCCGACCGCGCCGTTCTCCTCGACGCAGATGGGCTTCAGCACTTTCAGGAAGCGGCGGGGCGCCTCGAGCTCGGTCAAGCCGACCTCGTCGATCGCCTCGACGAACGGCGCGGCGCTGCCGTCCATGATCGGAACCTCGGCACTATCGATCTCGATCAGCGCATTGTCGACGCCGAGACCGCGCAGAGCGGCGAGCACATGCTCAACCGTCGCGACAGAGGTCCCGTTGCCATCGCCAAGCACGGTACAGAGCGTGACGCCCGTGACCCACTGCTGGTCGGCAGCGATCTCGATCCCGTCAGCATCATGGTTGGAAATCTGGAAGCGTAAGCCCGTGTCGCCATCAGCCGGACAAAGTGTGATGGAAACTGGCGCTCCGCTGTGGACCCCGGTGCCTGTGAGTGAAATCTCGCTGGCAAGCGTGGTCTGCCTTGCCCCTATAAAACCCTTCATGGCCCCCAATGGCCCCCGCGCCGTCTTCTGGTTCCTCACTCAGCCCGGAGAAAACTCCGGGCCCCCCATCGATCAGCGCTCCCTGGCACTTGTTCGGACCGTGTAACCGGCGCCTTGTTGTGCCTTTTTGGTTCCGCCAATCAATCTCCTGAGAACCATAACCTTTTGGCCTTAACGGCGACAAATCACGGTTTCTTACACTGTATTACGGGCCAATTTTACCTCTATCTTATTGATTCCACTGTGTTTGTTCCACCCGCAAGGCGGCCGGGCCGGGCATTATCGTTAACGCCCAGCCCGATCTCAGTTCGCGCGCCGGCGCAGAAACGCGGGAATCTCCAGATCATCCTCATCGAATGATTCTGCCGGAGCAGCTGCGGCGGCCGTCGCTGCCCGAGCGAGTCTCTGCTGGGGCTGGGGCTGGGCTTGGGGCTGAGGCCGTCTCGGCGGCGGCGTGACCGCGAGCTCGTGCGGCCGGTCGATGCGCACGCTCCTTGGAGCCGGAGCCTCTGCGGCGGGCGCCTCGGGAGCGCTTCGGCGCTGGCCGAACTCGGGTTCGAGCTTGGACGGCATCTCGGCGTCCTCGTCCTTCTTGCCGCGGCCGACATTGGCGAGCTCTCCAGGAAGCCGACTTTCCGCTTCTGGGCCTCAAGGCCAACCGCCTGGCTTTGGCCGGCGGCCTGCGCCCTGATGGCATTTTGCGCCACCATGGGAAGCTCATCCACGTTCGGCATGCGCCGGACGGGCCGCTTGATCGACGCCGGGGGCGCGGGCTGGAAGCTCTTCTGCGGCTCCGCGGGCCTCGATTGCGCCGGGGTCCGCGGCAGCGCGATGCCGCTTGCTTGCGCCGGACGCTTCTCGATCGTCACGTTATTCGGCGCACGCCAAACCTGCGACTCCGGCGCGTCGTTGGCGGGCACCATAAGGCTCTCGTCGAGATCCACGGGCGCCTCCTCGGGACCGGCGCCCGGTAAGGTGGCGAGCCCCGCCAGACGCTCCGTCAAACGGCCCCTCTCGGGCTGCTCCGACGCGGACGCTTGCGGTGCCTGGGCCTGGGACGCCGACTCACCGATGCCGGTGGCAACCACCGACACACGGATCCTGCCGTCGAGCTCATCGTCATAGGTGGCGCCCACGATGATGTTGGCCTCTTCGTCGGCCTCGGTGCGAATGCGGCTCGCCGCCTCGTCCACCTCATATAGGGTGAGGTCGCTGCCGCCGGTGATCGACACCAGAAGGCCGCTCGCACCCTTCATGCAGACATCGTCGAGCAGCGGATTGGAGATCGCCGCTTCCGCCGCATCGATGGCACGCCGGTCGCCGCTCGCCTCGCCCGTTCCCATCATCGCCTTGCCCATGCCCGCCATGATGGTGCGCACGTCGGCGAAGTCGAGATTGATCAGGCCTTCCTTGACCATCAGGTCGGTGATGCAGCCGACGCCGGAGCGCAGCACGTCATCAGCCATGCCGAAGGCATCGGTGAAGGTCGTCTTCTCGTTGGCGATGCGGAACAGGTTCTGGTTCGGAATGATGAGGAGCGTATCGACGTATTTCTGAAGCTCCTCGATACCGGCCTCGGCCGCGCGATAGCGCCGCGAGCCCTCGAACTGGAACGGCTTGGTCACCACACCGACGGTGAGGATGCCTTCCTCACGGCTGGCGCGTGCGATCACAGGGGCAGCGCCCGTGCCGGTGCCACCGCCCATGCCCGCGGTGATGAAGGCCATGTGGCAGCCGACGAGGTGGGCCTTGATGTCCGCCATGGCCTCCTCGGCCGCGGCCGCGCCGATTTCCGGCTTGGACCCGGCACCGAGACCTTCGGTGACGTTGGCGCCCATCTGGATGCGCCGCTCGGCGCTGGAGCTCATCAGGGCTTGCGCGTCGGTATTGGCGACGACGAACTCCACCCCCTTGAGACCGCGCTCGATCATGTTGTTGACGGCATTGCCGCCAGCGCCGCCCACTCCGAACACGGTAATGCGCGGCTTGAGTTCGGTCAGGTCTGGCACTTTAAGGTTGATAGTCATGACGGCTTCCAATCCTTGCGAATTGTCCCTTGCTTAGGCTCAAACCGGCGCTCCCCGCGTGTGCGCCCTCGAGCTCGTGTCCGTTTAAAAGTTCTCCATGATCCACTCGCCGACCTTGGCGAAGTAGCCTGTCCCCGTACGCAAGAACCGTTGCTCGGTGCGGGCACCGAGCTTGTCGTCGCCGCGTGCCCAATGCAGGAAAAGGCCGATGGCGGCGGAGAAATCCGGCGCAGCGGCCGCTGGCGGCAAACCCGTCATGACGCGCGGGCGGCCAAGCCGCGCCGGGCGTCCAAACATGTTCGAGGCAAGCTCCGGAAGACCCGTGAGCTGGCTGCCGCCGCCGGTCAGCACCAAGTGCTGGGCGGCCTCGGCGGCGAAACCGCTTCCTGCAAGCCGATGACGCATGAGATCGAGGATCTCCTCGACGCGCGGCCGGATGATGCAGGCGAGCTGTGCCTTGGTGATCTGGTTGAGACTTCCTTGCGCCATGCCGCTGACGCAGGGGTAGGTGATGATCTCCCGCTCGTCGGACAGCGTGGCGAAGGCGCTGCCATGCAGCGTCTTGAGGCGCTCCGCATGCTCGATCGGCGCGCCGAGCGTGCGGGCAATGTCGGTGGTGATGCCGTTGCCCGCCAAGCGCGATGCGTCGGCATGGATGAAATGTCCATCGGCGATCACGGAGAGAGTCGTGGTGCCCGCCCCGAAATCGATGCAGGCGACGCCGAGCTTGGCTTCGTCCGAGGTGACGACCGACAAGGCGCTCGAATAGGGCGCGGCGACGAGACCCGATACGCCGAGATGGCAGCGCTCCACGCAGAGCATCAGGTTGCGCATGGCGACTTCGTCGGCGGTGACGGCGTGAAGATCGACGGATAGGCGCTCGCCGCACATGCCATGCGGTTCGCTGATGCCGCCGTTCTCATCGAGGCGGTAATCGGTGGGCAGGGCGTGCAGAACCGTGCGCTTGTCGCGGGCGGCATATTGGCGCCCGCCGGCGAGCAGACGGAAAACGTCGTCGTCGCGTACCGCACCGGACGGGAGCGCCACGCTCGCCGAGAAGCTCTCGCTTTTGATGCGTCCGGCCGTGACGGAAAGCTGCACATCCTCGACGGTGACGCCAGCCATGCGCTCGGCCCCGTCAACGGCCGCGCGGATGCACTGCTCGGCGGTATCGAGATGGGTGACCATGCCGGCCTTCAGGCCTTCGGAACGGGTATGACCGAAGCCGAGCACCTCGAAGTGCATCGTGTCACCGTTGCCCTCGAACCAATCGGGCGTCGCCGAGGTCTTGCCGATCAGGCAGCACACTTTGCTCGTGCCGATGTCGAGCGCGGTCACGATGCGCTGACGCTTTCCTCTGATCGTGGCGTTGTATGTCATCCCCCTGTCCTCACCCCGTCTTATGTCTTGCCCTTGGGCGCGGCACCGGTCGCCGCCGTGGGCACATCGGCGGGTGCGGTATCGTCCAACGGCATGGCGGCGGCTTCGCGCATACGCACGGTGACGCGGTCCAGCAGCCGCAGATCGATAGCGGCGAAATCCCTAGCCAGAACGTTGCGGTCTTGCTCGAGCTTGGTGAGCGACTCGAGCGCCATCTCGATATTCCCGTCGGGCAGCATGATCTCCGTGCCGGTGCGAAGCTTCAGCGTCCAGCGCCGGTCGCCGACCCGCAGCGCCGCGAGCATCTTGCGCTTCAGATCATGATAGGGCTCGAGCGTCGCGTAGAGCTCGGCTGCGTGCTTGCCGGCACCCTCGCCGACCACGAGCGGCAGCTGCGGAAAGGCTGCGGGAGAGCGGGCGCGAGAACCACGCCGGCTTCGTCGACGACGAATGTCTTTCCCTGGTTCTGCCAGACCGCATAGGGCTCACGCTCCTCGATGACCACTTGGAGGGTCGAGGGCAGAAGGCGCATGACTTGGGCGTGCCGGATCCACGGCACCCCCTCCAGCCGCGCCTTGGCGGCGGCGGTGTCGAAGGTCAGCATCAAGGTCTCGGGGCCGGCGGCAAGGGCCGTCGTAATCGCGCTGTCGGTGGCGTTTGTCTGGCCTTCCACGGTGACCCGCTTCACGCCGAAACCGACGGCGACGACAAGCCGCTCCACGCCGGTGACCGCCGCATCGAACAGGCGCCCGGTCTGGCCGCCGATAATGGCGCCATAGAGGACGGCACTGGCGAGGAAGAGCCCGGAAAACAGGATCCACTTACCCTGCATGCGGTCGCGGGCGCGGCCGAGGCGGACGGCCTTGGGGTTGCGCGTGACGAGGGCCCGCGTGCCGGACAAGACCGGCAGACGGCGCTCGCGCGGCACGGCGATGCCACGCGCCAGCAGGGCCTTCTGAGACCCCTTCCCTCTGGCGTAACCCTTTGACGGGCCTAGCGATTGCACGACGCGTCCTCCACGATCCAGCGAACCAGCTCTCCGAACGAGCGGCCGCCATAGGCTGCGAGCTCGGGCACCAGAGACGTGGACGTCATGCCTGGTTGGGTATTGATCTCAAGGCAGATCAGTTCCCCCGTACCTTCTGGCCGGTCGTCGAATCGGAAGTCGGTACGACTGACCCCACGGCAGCCCAGTGCCCTATGAGCCGCTAGGGACAGCTTCTGTACCAATTGGTAAACATTTGGTTTAAGCGGCGCCGGAAGCACGTGAATTGAGCCCCCGGGCGCGTATTTCGACTCGTAATCGTAGAAGGTGAGCCCGCCCGCCGGCTGGATCTCGATGACCCCCAGGGCTTCCTCGCCCATGACGGCGCAGGTGAGCTCCCGGCCGGGGATGAATCGCTCCACCATCAGTTCCTCGCCAAGCGCCCAATCAGCGGAATTCAGCTCTTGCGGCGGGTGCGCCTGATCCTCCCGGACGATGTAGACGCCGACCGAGGAGCCCTCCGCGGGGGGCTTGATGACGTATGGAGGGGGCATGACGTGGCCCTTGGCGGCCTCGGCCCGGCTGACCACGCGGCTTTCAGCGACAGGTACGTCCGCCTCCCGCAAGACCGCTTTGGCGCGCTCCTTGTGCATAGCGAGCGCGGAGGCAAGCACGCCGGAATGGGTATACGGGAACCCCAAGGTCTCCAGCAGGCCTTGGATGCAGCCGTCCTCGCCCCAGCGCCCATGCAGCGCGTTGAAGCAGACATCCGGCGCGATCTCGGTAAGCTTCGCGGCCACGTCGCGGCCCACATCGAGCGTCGTGACCTTGTAACCCTCGCCTTCCAGCGCTTTGGCACAGGCTTGGCCCGAGTTTAGCGAGACTTCGCGCTCGGATGACAGCCCTCCCATCAGCACCGCAACGTGCGTTTGCTTGTCAGCCATGGAACAGCCCCCGTCGGTTGGTCGGCATGCGAAACCCGCGCCCGGCTCATGCCGAACGCCCAATCATCCTGCAAAGATCGTTACTGCATTACCTGTATTCGCGGGGAATGACACGGGGGCGCGGGCAGAAAAGCGCGGGCCTCCGTCAGGCCTCTTTGCCGAGGCGCTTGATCTCCCATTCGAGCTCGATGCCGCTCGTTTCTTTCACCCGCGCCCGCACGGTCTCGCCAAGCGTCTCGATGTCGGCGGCCGTTGCATTGCCCTCGTTGATGAGGAAGTTGCAGTGAAGCTCGGAGACTTTTGCGTCCCCAACCGCGAGACCCCGGCAGCCAGCGGCATCGATGAGCTGCCAGGACTTGTTGCCGGGCGGGTTCTTGAAGGTCGAGCCGCCGGTGCGGCTCTTGATGGGCTGCACCTCCTCGCGGTAGGCGGCGATGCCATCCATCTCGGCGAGAATGTTCACAGGGTCGCCGGGCTCTCCTTGGAACAAGGCCTCGGTGAAGATGTAGTCGTCAGGCGCGCCGCAATGGCGGTAGCGGTAATGGAAGTCGGCCACGGGGAGCACATGGATGTCGCCCCGGCGATCCACGGCGCGGGCCTCGACCAGCACCTCGCAGGTTTCCCTGCCATGAGCGCCGCCGTTCATGCGCAGCGCCCCGCCAACGCTGCCCGGAATGCCACGATAGAAGGAGAGCCCGGCAATGCCGGCATCGGCCGCGGCGCGCGCCACCTTCACGTCGGGCACGGCGGTGCCGACGCGCAGCCGGTGCCCGTCCTCCACCTTGATCTCGCCAAAGCCGCGGCCCAGACGGATCACCACGCCTTCGATGCCGCCGTCGCGGACGAGCAGGTTCGAGCCGAGGCCGATATTGGTGGCGGGCACGTCCGCCGGGAGAGCTTTGAGAAAGTAAGCGAGGTCCGCCTCGTCGGCGGGTGAATAGAGCACTTCAGCCGGACCGCCGACGCGGAACCAAGTGTAGTCTTTGAGCGGCGCGTCGGCCGCGAGCCGACCGCGCAAGTCGGGCAGGCGCGGGGTCAAGCTCTCCAGCAGTTTGGCGCCGTTCACGCCGCGCCCCCGTGCTGCTCGAGCTTGGTGGGCAGCGCATTGATCCAGTCCGTGATGGTGCCGGCGCCCAGCCCGACCACGAGATCGCCTTCCTTGGCGATGGTGGCGACGGTTTCGATCAGCCCAAGCTCATCATCGACGGTCAGCACATGGGGATGCCCGTGGCGGCGCAGACCGGACGCAAGCTCATCGCGATCGATGCCCGGGATCGGCGCCTCGCCAGCCGAATAGACCGGCGTCACCACGACGATGTCGGCATCGTCGAGGCAGGCGGAGAACTCGTTGAACAGCGCTTGCAGGCGCGTATAGCGGTGCGGCTGCATCACCGCGATGATGCGGCCGTTGCCGGCCATGCGCGCGCCGCGTAGCACGGCGGCGATCTCCACGGGGTGATGCGCATAGTCGTCATAGACCGCGACGCCCTGCCATTCGCCGGCGCGGGTGAAGCGGCGCTTCACCCCGGCGAACGCGGCGAGCGTGGAACGGATCACCTCTCGGTGATGCCCGCCTCGGTGGCAACCGCGATCGCGCCGAGGGCATTCAGGGCGTTGTAGTGGCCGAGCGCCGGCAGCATGAGGTCATTGATCTCGCGGGCGCCGCCTGCAACGCCTGAGCCCAGGCGGACATCGAACGTCATGGTGGCGTGATCTGGACGCACATTGAACAGCTTGATGTCCGCATCCCGAGCGACGCCATAGGTGAGCGTGCGGCGTCCGTTCTCGGCACCGCCGAGCTGGGCCAGGAGCGCGCGCACCACTGGATGATCGATGCAGGCGATGACCAGACCGTAGAAGGGGATGGAATCGATGAACTGCTCGAACGCTCCGTAAAGCGCCTCTTCCGATTCCCAAAAGTCCATGTGCTCGGGATCGATATTGGTGACGACACCGATCTGGGTGGGGAGCTTCACGAAGGTCCCGTCGGACTCGTCGGCCTCGACCACCATCCATTCGCCCTGCCCGATCCGCGCATTGGTCCCCCAGGCATTGATGATCCCGCCGGTGATGACCGTGGGATCGAGCCCGCCGCCTTGCAGGAGGTCGGCGATGATCGAGGTGGTCGTGGTCTTGCCGTGGGTGCCAGTGACCGAGACTGTGGTGCAGGGGCGCATCAGCTCGGCCAGCATCTCGGCGCGGCGAATGACGGGGATGCCGCGCTCCTTAGCCGCCTCGAACTCTGGATTGCCGGCCTTCACTGCACTCGAGATGACGAGATAGGCCGCGCCTTTGACGTTCCCCGGATCGTGGCCGATGACGCAGGTGATGCCGTGATTGCGCAGGCGCGCCAGATTGGCGCCCTCCTTCAGGTCGCTGCCTCGTACGCGATAGCCGCGCGTGTGCATGACCTCGGCGATGGCGCTCATGCCG
>NZ_LPWD01000461.1 GCF_001723295.1 Methyloceanibacter marginalis | reverse complement strand
CGACGTCATCACCACGGGCGCCACGGCGGAAGCGTGCGCGCGCGTGCTCAAGCGGGCCGGTGCGGCCCGGGTCGATGTCTTGGCGCTGGCGCGCGCCGTGGAGCCGGCCGCTTCGTGCTTTAGGCGCGGCTTTCGCGGAGCCTTGCGCCGGTGCCGATAAAGTCCCAGTTAGCGTTTATGATCGTACTTTACACGACGAAATTCTGCGGCTTCTGTTCCGCGGCGAAGCGCCTTCTGGCCAAGAAGGGCCTCGTCTTCGAGGAGATTGATGTGGGCTTCAATTCTGCCAAGCGGGTGGAGATGACGCAGCGTGCCGGCGGCATGCGCACCGTGCCGCAAATCTTCATTCATGACCGGCATGTCGGCGGTTACAACGAGCTCGCCGCGCTCGATCGCGACAACCAACTCGAGGCGTGGCTCGCCAACGGCCCTGCCGCGTTGCCTGCCGACACCCTCGGGGATCCTTCAGAGCAATGAGCGCATCCTCCGGCACGCCGTTTCGTGCGGCCCTGGTCCAGCTCCGGGCAGGCCGCGCCATCCAGCCCAATCTCGATCAGGCCGAGGCGTTGATCCGCCAGGCGGCACGCGGCGGCGCGCAGTATGTGCAGACGCCGGAGAATACCGCGCTCATGGAGCTCGAACCCGAGCTTGTGTTGAAGCAAGTCCAGCCGGAGGACGAAAGCGTGCCGCTCGCCCGTTTGCGGGCGCTCGCGGGCGAGCTCGGCATTTGGCTTCATGTTGGCTCTCTCGGCATCAAGATCGACGCCGCGCGGGTCGCCAATCGCTCCTATTTGCTGGATCCCCACGGGGAGATCGCCGCGCGTTACGACAAGCTGCATATGTTCGACGTGGATTTGGCGAACGGGGAGTCCTATCGCGAGTCCCAATATTACGGACCTGGCGCAAAGGCGGTCCTGGCGGACCTGCCCTGGGGCCGGCTCGGCATGACGATCTGCTATGATCTGCGCTTCCCGGCGCTCTACCGCGCGCTTGCCACGGCGGGCGCCAACCTGATCGCCATCCCGGCCGCCTTTACCAAGCAGACGGGGCAGGCGCATTGGCATGTGCTGGTGCGGGCGCGCGCCATCGAGACCGGCGCCTTTGTCTTCGCCGCCACGCAAGGGGGCTTGCACGAGAACGGCCGGGAGACGTTCGGGCACTCCATGATCGTGTCGCCATGGGGGGAGATCTTGGCCGAGGCTGGCGAAGACCCCGGCGTCGTCTTCGCCGACATCGATCTTGCACTCTCCGGGGAGGCCCGGGCGCGGATCCCTGCGCTCAAGCATGGACGTCCCTTCGAGATCGAGCTCGCGGGCGCGCGCAAGGCGCTGCGCGGAAGGAGGCGTCGTGATCCGGTTCGCGCTCACCTGCGAAGATGGACACGTCTTCGACGCCTGGTTCTCGTCGGGCGACTCCTATGACGAGCAGACGGAAGCAGGCGTGATCGTCTGTCCCGACTGCGGCAGCGTGGAGGTGCGGAAAGCTCCCATGGCGCCGGCGGTGCTTCGCGGGCGAGGTCAGGCGCCTGCGCCGGAAAACGAATCAGTTGCCCTGGCGGCCGGGAAACAGACCTACGCCTTCTTGAAGGGCCTGCGCGCGCATCTGGAGGCCAACGCCGACGATGTCGGGAAAAATTTTCCGGAAGAGGCCCGCAAGATCCACTACGGCGAAAAAGAAGAGCGCAATATTTACGGCGAGGCCAGCGCGGAAGAGGCTAAGGCCTTGCACGAAGAGGGAATTCCGGCTCTGCCCTTGCCCAAGCTGCCCGAGGAACACAATTAACGGAAAGGCGTTGCCATAGTCCGGTTGCTTTCGGCGGTAACGTCTTGTTTGGGGGCCTCGGGTACAAAAAAGACGCAACTTCTCGCGAGGCACCCTGGTAAAGCCTTGTTGGCCCTGTATTCTGAGGCTGCCGGGCGGTGGTTTGCGTAAACCAGGGAACGAACGATGCGCCTCTCTCTCATGCGACCCCGAAATCTGACCTTTCTCGCGGCTGCCGCTCTCGTGGCAGTCCTGTTTGCGAGCCCCGCAAGCGCCGAGCCCTCCGCCGGTGCCGCAACGACCCCGGACCTCGATCTCAGCGAGCCTTCGGCCCTTGCCGGTCCCCAGGAGCAGGAGGACGCGCTCTCGTCACAGCCGGAGCCGGTGTATCCGGACGGCGAGCCCGACATCGAGACGGTCGAGAGCGACGACGCGGATGAGGATGCCGCGCCGTCCGCCCCCATCGTCGTGGCGAATATCGACAAGAGCCGGCAGGAGATGACCGTCTTCGTCGACGGCGTCGAGACCTACACTTGGCCGGTGTCCACCGGCATTGGCGGCTATTCGACCCCGTCGGGCGAGTTCACCACCAGCTCGATGAACAAGATCTGGTACTCGAGGCAGTGGGACAACGCGCCCATGCCGCATGCCGTGTTCTTCACCAAGAAGGGGCATGCGATTCATGCCACCAATGAGACGAAGAAGCTCGGTAAGCCCGCGTCGCATGGCTGCGTGCGGCTGTCTCCTAAGAACGCCGAGACCTTCTTCAATCTGGTCAAGGAGACCGGGCTGGAGAACACCCAGGTGGTGCTCACGGGCGAAACGCCCGGCGGCGAGTACAAGATCACACAGCCTCAGCGCGACAACCGGCGCCGGGACCCCTATTACGACCGCTACGGCTATTACGAAGAGCAGCCGCCGGTTCAGCGCCAGCGCCGCCGACTGTTCCAGCCCTATTATCAGGCGCCGCCGCAGCAATATCAGCAGCAGCCGCGCCGCAAGCGCTGGTTCTTCCGCAACTAGCGGGGGACTAGCCGGCCTTCTTCGTCGCCGTGACGAAATAGTTCACGTCGGTGTCGCGCGAGAGGCTCCAGTGGTCGCCGAGCGGGTCGTAGACCATGCCGGTCGTATCGGAAAGGCTGAGACCGGCGCCGCTCAAGGCAGCCTTCAATTCGTCGGGCCTGACGAAACGCTCCCATTGGATGGTGCCCGCGGGGACCCAGCGCAAGATGTATTCGGCGCCGACGATGGCCAGCGCATAGGCTTTGAAGGTGCGGTTCAGGGTAGAGAGGATCACGAGGCCACCGGGCGCGACCAGGGGGGCGATCCGCTTCAAGAAGGCCGGGACGTCCGGCACATGCTCGACCACTTCCAGCAGCAGCACCGCGTCGAATTGACGACCTGCTTCCGCCAAGGCCTCCGCGGTCGTCGCTTCATAGGCGATCTGGAGGCCGGCGCCGCCGGCATGGGCCTTCGCCGCTTCGATCGTCTCTTCGGCCGGATCGATGCCGGTGACCTCGGCGCCGAGACGGGTCAAGGGCTCGGCGACAAGCCCACCACCGCAGCCGATATCGAGCACGCTTAAGCCCGTGAGGCTCGGCGGCGCCTTGGGATCCCTCCCGAAATGGGCGCAGAGCCGGTCGCGGAGATAGGTGAGGCGGGTCGGGGTGATCTTGTGGAGCGGCCGGAACGGGCCCTTCTCGTCCCACCATTCGTCGGCGAGCTTGGCGAAGCGGGCGACCTCGTCGCGATCGAGCGTGGCGGAATTGGTGGGGGCCGCGGTCATCGGGGCATTGGCCGCGTCGCTTGGGTGCCTGTCAAGACGCGTTCCCCGCTCCCTCTTTAGAGGGAGGGACACATGTTGCGGCGGTGAGCCCTTATCAGTAGAAAGAGCCGAATTTGCCGGCCGGTCCAGAAGAAGGGCCGGCCCTCTTGTTGTGAGCAGCCATGTCCTTGCTGGTGTTGAAATTCGGCGGCACGTCGGTGGCCGACCTCGAGCGCATCCGCAACGTCGCCGCGCATGTTAAGCGCGAGGCGGACGCCGGGCATGCCTGCGCCGTGGTGGTCTCGGCCATGGCCGGGCAGACCAATCAGCTCGTCTCTTGGGTCGAAGAAGCCTGGGGCTACAAAGCGCGCAGCCAGAACGGCGCGGAGGCTTCCGCCCTCTACGACACGCGCGAATACGATGCCGTGGTCTCTTCCGGAGAGCAGGTCACCTCCGGCCTTTTGGCGCTGGTGCTCCAGGCCATGGGCGTCAACGCCCGGTCCTGGCAGGGCTGGCAGATTCCGGTCCGGACCGACGCGGCGCACCGGGCGGCACGCATCACCGGCATCGACGTGATCGAGATCAAGGACCGCATGCTCGCCGGCGAGGTGGCGGTGGTCGCCGGCTTTCAGGGGATCGCGCCTGGAAACCGGATCGCGACCCTGGGCCGGGGCGGCTCGGACACGAGCGCGGTGGCTTTGGCGGCTGCCCTCCAGGCTGATCGCTGCGATATCTATACGGACGTGGACGGGGTCTACACCACCGACCCCCGCGTGGTGCCGAAAGCGCACCGGCTGGACCGCATCTCCTACGAGGAGATGCTAGAAATGGCCTCGCAAGGAGCGAAGGTGCTGCAAACGCGCTCCGTGGAGCTCGCCATGCAAAAAGGCGTGCGCGTGCTGGTGCGCTCCAGCTTCGAGGCGCCGGACCTCCCCGGTAACGGCAATGCCGAGACGGGCGAGGGGATCGGGACACTTGTTTGCCATGAGGATGAGATCGTGGAGCAGAACGTCGTCAGTGGAATTGCTTATGCGCGGGACGAGGCCAAGGTGACCCTGCTCAAGGTGGCCGACAAGCCGGGCGTTGCGGCGCAGGTCTTCGGCCCTTGGGCCGATGCGCATATTAATGTCGACATGATCGTGCAGAACGTCTCCGAGGACGGACGCTCCACCGATCTCACCTTCACGGTGCAAAGCGCCGATCTCGACCGGGCGCTCGAAGTCTTAAGGAAGGCGAAGGACGCCATCGGCTATCTGGACCTGCGCGGCTCGACCGATATCGCCAAGGTTTCCGCCATCGGCGTCGGAATGCGAAGCCATGCGGGCGTCGCCGCGCAAATGTTCAGCGCGCTTGCCGAAAAGGGCATCAATATCGAGGCGATCTCGACCTCCGAGATCAAAATCAGCGTGTTGATCGATGCGGCTTATGCCGAGCTTGCGGTGCGAACTTTGCATTCCCTATTTGGGCTGGACGGCCGCTAGGGGCCAAAAAGGGGCTAAGCTGGGCTTCGATCTCTAGAAGGCTCGGTCGGGCCGCGGAAGCGGAGGCCGGGAACTTATTGCCATGCCTGCGTCAGTTGGTGCTCCAAGACAGATGCTCCGCCGCCTCGGGAGGTGATGGCGGAGCATGAGAGCGCGCAGGCGCGCCTCGACAAGGTGGTGATGCTGATCGCCTCCAATATCGTGGCCGAGGTGTGTTCGCTCTATCTGCGGCGCCGCGACGGGTCGCTGGAACTGGTCGCCACCGAGGGCCTGAACCCGGGCGCGGTTCACAACACGCATCTGAAGCCCGGCGAGGGTCTGGTGGGCCTCGTCGCCGAGCAGGCCGAGCCGAAGCAGTTCGCCGATGCCCAGCACCATCCGGCCTTCTCCTATCGGCCGGAGACGGGGGAAGAGGCCTATCACTCCTTTGTCGGCGTGCCGATCCTGCGCGGCGGTCACACGATCGGCGTGCTGACCGTGCAGAACCGCACCATGCGCCAATATGGCGACGAGGAGGTGGAGGCGCTTCAGACCACGGCGATGGTCATCGCCGAGACGCTGGCTGCGGGCGGCATCGTGTCCGACGAGGTCACCGCCGAGACGCGCCGCGATTCCAATGCGCGCTTCATGGGCCAGCCGATCTCCGAAAGCGTCGCGCTGGGCCATGTCGTGTTGCATGAGCCGCGCATCGTGGTGACGCGGCTGATCGCCGAAGACGTGGATCTCGAGCGGCGGCGGCTGCAACAGGCCATCGAGGAACTGACCGGGCAGATCGACGACATGATGGAGCGCGGTGACCTTGCCCGCGCCGGCGAGCACCACGAGGTGCTCGAAGCCTTCCGGATGTTCGCGCATGACCACGGCTGGCGGCGCCGTCTCGACGAGGCCCTGGCGACCGGCCTCACGGCGGAGGCCGCGGTGCAACGTGTGCGCAACGACACGCGCGCACGCATGCTGCGTATGCCCGACCCGCGGTTCCGCGACCGTCTTCACGACATCGACGATCTTTCGAACCGGCTGCTGCGTTTTCTGTCCGGCGGCACGGAGACCGCGGCGACGGGGAGCTGCCCGAGGGACGCCATCGTCATCGCGCGCACCATGGGACCGGCCGAATTGCTGGATTACGACCGGCAGCGCTTGCGCGGCCTCGTACTCGAGGAAGGCGGCGTCAACAGCCACGTCGCCATCGTGCGCCGCGCGCTCGGCATCGCCGCCATCACTCAGTGCAAGGGCGTGCTGGAAGCCGTGGAGCAAGGCGATGCGGCGATCGTCGATGCGCAAGGGGGCGAACTGCATCTCCGGCCCACGCAAGAGGTGATCTCCGCCTATTCGGACAAGGTGCGTTTCCAGGCGCGGAAGCAGGCGCAATACGCGGCCTTGCGCAACGTGCCTGCCATGACGCTGGACGATCAGCGGGTCGGGCTTCACATCAATGCCGGCCTTCTCTTCGACTTGCCGCATCTCGATCAGTCCGGCGCCGACGGTATCGGGCTGTTCCGCACCGAGCTTCAGTTCATGATCTCCTCGACCTTCCCGCGGCTCGATCAGCAGACGCGGCTTTACAAGTCGATCCTGGATTCGGCGGGCAAGCGGCCGGTGGTGTTCCGCTCGCTCGACGTCGGCGGCGACAAGGTCATTCCCTATTTCCGCGCGGGCGCGGAGGAGAACCCGGCGCTCGGCTGGCGGGCGATCCGCATGGCGCTCGACCGGCCGGCTCTGTTCCGCACGCAGATCCGGGCGCTCTTGCGCGCCGCCCAAGGGCGCGAGCTGCGCGTCATGCTGCCGATGATTTCCGACGTGTCCGAGTTCGAGACCGCGCGCGGATTGATCGACCGCGAGCTCACCATCCTCAAAAAGCATGGCCGCACGGAGCCGACCAAGCTGATGGTCGGGGCCATGATCGAGGTGCCGGCGCTGCTATGGCAGCTCGACAGCCTGCTTCCTTTGGCGGATTTCGTCTCGGTCGGCTCGAACGATCTGGTGCAGTTCCTGTTCGCCGCGGATCGGGGCAATGACCGCGTGTCCGGTCGGTTCGACGCCCTGAGCCCCGCGGCGCTGCGGGCGTTTCGGCAAATCGTGCTCGCGGCGGACCGGCACGGCACGCCGCTGACTTTGTGCGGCGAAATGGCGGGCAGGCCCCTTGAGGCCATGGCGCTGGTGGGGCTTGGGTTCCGCTCCATTTCCATGGCGCCGGCTTCGGTCGGGCCGGTCAAGGCCATGGTTTTGTCGCTGGATGCGGAAAATCTGCGCCGCAGGCTGGATACGCTGCTCGAAGAGCGGAAAACCTCCCTTCGCGAAGATTTGAAGCGCTTTGCCGCCGAAACCGGCGTGCAGATTTAGGGCACGCGGGCGAGAAGGTCTGCACCCCCTGCGCCGATATGGTAATCTCGCCAAGACTTGCAAACTCATCGTCATTGGGCTTGTGTTAGCAGGGGATTTCGGGAGATGGGATCGGCCGAGCGTGGGGCGCTGGGCCGCTTGCGAGGACCAAAGGACCCGCTGCCGGATACCGGCTGGCGATGTCTTCATATTCACAGGATTAGGAAATGCCTGCCGGCTATGATGCGGAAGTGGCCGAGCTCTTTCGGGACCTCAGGGTTGCCAGCAACCTCACCGAAACGGACCTCGCCCAGCGGATTGCGACACCGATCGAGGTGGTCCAAGCGCTCGAACAGGGCGCGATTTATGCGCTGCCGCCGTGGCCGGAGACCTGCCGCGTGGTCAACGCCTATGGCACGCTGCTCAATCTCGACACGCGCCCGCTGCTCCGGCGCATCTACGCGCAGCTTGAAGCCGGTATCGTCGAACTGAGGCCAAAACCCATGCCGGATGTTCCCGTCATGGCGCCGCAATCCGGCGCGGCCGGGTATGGCGGCAACGCGGGGCAGGCCCCCCAACCGCCGGCCATGCCGCAGCCGCCGGTTTGGCCGAACGGTCAAGGCACGCCCCAACAGAACGCCACGCAGCCGCGGTCGCCGCAGCCTCAGGCGCCGCAGCCTCAGGCACCACGTCCGCAAGCCCCCCAGCCGCAAGCACCCCGGCCCCAAGCTCCGCAGCCACAAGCCCCGCAGCCGCAAGCGTGGCCGGGAGGCGCATCGCAGTTTCCGCAAAGCGCGCCCGGTGCTGCTCCGCCTCAGGCGCCGCAAGCGCCCGCGTGGCCCAATGGACCGCAAGCGCCTCAAGCCCAGCCCCGGCCCTATCCGCCCGAGCCGCAGGGGTATCAGCCGCCGTCTCAAGGTTATGCGCCCGAGCCCGGCGGCTACGCGCCCGCGCAGGCGGAAGCGCCGGCCCACGAAGACGCCATGTTCCTGGGCGAGCCGGAGACCGAGGCCGAGCCGAAACAGAAGAAACCGGCGCTTCTCAAATGGGGCATCGGCGCGCTTGTTGCGGCCGTGGTCCTGGTTGGCCTATGGATGGCGCTTGGCGACTCCTCGTCCGATACGGGGTCGTCCTCCGGCTTCAACACTTCGGACCCGGTTCTCGATCCGGACGATCCGCGCAGCCGCAAGGCTGACCGGCTTCCCAACAATTTCTAGGCTTTCCCGCCTCATCACATGACGACCATTCCCGCCGAGAAGCTCGACAAGCTCGTCGCCCGTTGGCAGGCCGTGCAAAGCGAGCTCGCCACCCGCGCCGACCAGGAAAGCTATGTGCAACTCTCCCGGGAGTTCGCCGAGCTCGATCCCATTGTGGCGACGATCAACGCCTTGCGCGAGGCGCAGCGTGAGCGGGACGGGCTGCAAGAGATCATCGACGATCGCGGCTCCGACCAGGCGATGAAGGATCTCGCGTGGGAAGAACTCGGCGAGCTCGATGAGAAGATCGAGGCATTTGAGCGTCAGTTGAAGGTGCAGCTTCTGCCCAAGGACGACGCCGACGAGAAAAGCGCCATTCTCGAATTGCGCGCCGGCACGGGCGGGGACGAGGCGGCGCTGTTCGCCGGCGATCTTTTCCGCATGTATCAGCGTTTCGCCGACCGGCATGGCTGGAAGGTCAATGTCATGTCGGCGAGCGAATCCGCCACCGGCGGGTATAAGGAAATTATCGCCAATATCACCGGCAAGGGCGTGTTCGCGCGGATGAAATACGAGTCCGGTGTGCATCGGGTGCAGCGCGTGCCGGAGACGGAGGCGCAAGGGCGCATCCACACCTCGGCGGCGACGGTGGCGGTGCTGCCCGAAGCCGAAGAGGTGGACGTGCAGATCGACGAGAAGGATCTGCGCATCGACGTGTTCCGGGCGAGCGGCCGGCGGCAGTCGGTGAACACGACCGACAGCGCGGTGCGCATCACCCATTTGCCGTCAGGGCTTGTCGTGATCCAGCAGGACGAGAAGTCCCAGCATAAGAACCGGGCCAAGGCCATGAAGGTGCTGCGCTCGCGCCTTTACGACCTGGAGCGGGCCAAGCTCGATGAGGAGCGGGCCCAAGACCGGCGCAGCCAGATCGGCTCCGGCGACCGCTCGCAGCGCATCCGTACCTATAATTTCCCGCAAGGCCGGGTGACGGATCACCGGATCGGGCTGACCACGCACCAATTGCACATGGTGCTGGCGGGCGAGCCGGCGCTCGACGAGATCATCGACGCGCTGATCACCGAGGACCAGGCGAACCAGCTTGCCGCCATGGAAGAGCACGTGTCGTGACCACGACCCTCGCTCTCGCTCGGACCCTCGATGCGGCCCATGTCGCGGCGCGCGGGCATTGCGGGACGGGGGTATCGGCACGCCTGCGCTCGATGCGCGGGTGCTCCTCTGCCATTCCACCGGGCTGTCTCACGAGGCGCTGATCGCCCACGGAGGCGAGCCGCTTCCGCCCGCGGCGGCGGCGCGGCTGACCGGCTATCTGACGCGGCGGCTCGCGG
>NZ_LPWD01000460.1 GCF_001723295.1 Methyloceanibacter marginalis | reverse complement strand
CCGCCAAGTCCCACAATCCGCCGGAATCGCGCCGCGGCTGTGGATATGATGGACAAGATGTTGGCGGCCGCTGCCAATGCGCAGTTTCGTGGCGCCTGCATGCAGTATTCTTTCGGCACGCTGAGTGCGTTCAGCATGCTCTAAGCTCACCACCTACCTCCACACGAGGTTAGCAAAGACCAGACTCCTCTATCGGAAACGTACGTCAGTTCTAAGACTTGATCCGATTGCTTCACCTTATATTGAGGCCGGCACCGTAAGCCGGCAGCAAGGAAGGCCGCCGCGGGCGGCGAGAACGCAAACTGTGGAGCCCAGGGTGACGCGCGACGAACACCAAGGTCCTCTCACGCTCGCCTTCGATATCGGCGGCAGCCATCTAAAGGCGGGCATCCTCTCGCCGAAGGGGAAGATGTTCAAAGGGCCGAACCAGGTGGTCACGCCCCACCCGACCGTGCCGCAACAGGTGGTCGAGGCGCTGGTGGGCCTCGCGACAAGTCTCGGGCCGCATGACCGCGTCACCATCGGCTTTCCCGGCGTGGTGCGCGAAGACTATGTGGTCACGGCCCCTAATCTCGGCACAGAGCTGTGGCAGGGATTCAAGCTTGCGGCGATCATCCATGAGCGGCTGAAGAGGCCGGTGCGCATGCTCAACGATGCGAGCGTGCAAGGCTTGGGCGCAATCTCCGGTCGCGGCCTGGAATTGGCGATCACCTTAGGAACGGGGTTCGGCTTCGCGTTATTCGAGCATGGGCGTCTCGCCCCGCATCTCGAGATGAGCCAGCACCCGATCAAGACGCACACGACATACGATCAGTATCTCGGAGAGGAGGCGCTCGAAGCCATCGGCCCCAAGGGATGGAATGAACGCGTGCGGGAGATCACCGGCATTCTCGCCACGGTCACCAATCACGACGTGCTCTATATCGGCGGGGGCAACGCGCGCTTGATCGAGAAGCCGTTGCCGGACACTGTGCGGACGGTTTCGAACGAAGATGGTATCACCGGCGGCGTGAAGGTCTGGGACAAGGCGATGGACGCGAGCTTCACCGGCGTGTCATCGGCTTTCGTGACGGTGGCTTGAAGGGAGTAACGGCGGTGGCGCAGACCCCAGGCGAGCTCGACGAACTTGCGATCAACACGATCCGCACACTCTCGATCGACGCCATTCAGAAAGCCAATTCCGGCCATCCCGGCACGGCCATGGACGCGGCACCCACGGCTTACACGCTGTGGCAGCAATTCCTACGCTACGACCCGAAGGCGCCGCATTGGATGAACCGCGACCGCTTCGTGCTGTCGGCGGGTCACGCGTCCATGCTGCTCTACAGCCTGATCCATCTGGCGGGGATCGAGGCGGCCGAGACCTCCTACCAGGAGCAAGGCGGCGAGGCGGTAAGCCTTGCCGACATCGAGTCCTTCCGCGAGGACAACAGCCGCTGCCCGGGCACCCCGAATATGGCTGGACCACGGGCGCGAATCCACCACCGGACCGCTCGGCCAAGGCGTGGCGACGAGCGTCGGCATGGCCATGGCCGGAAAGTGGCTGGCGGCGACCTACAACAAGCCGGACTTCGACCTGTTCGACTTTAATGTCTACGCGCTGTGCGGCGAAGGCTGCTTGATGGAGGGCGTGGGCAGCGAAGCGGCCTCGCTCGCCGGACATCTCAAGCTTTCAAACCTTTGCTGGATCTTCGACAACAACAACGTGACCATCGACGGCCACACCGACATCACCTTCACCGAGGACGTGGTCGCGCGCTTCAAGGCCTATGGCTGGCATGTCGCCGAGGTCGCGAACGCCAACGATCTCGGCCAAGTCGCCGCGGCCTACACGGAGTTCCTTTCGACGGACGACCGGCCGACGCTCATTCATGTGCGCAGCCATATCGGCTACGGATCGCCCGAGAAGCACGACACGCCGGCCGCTCACGGCGAGCCGCTCGGTCCCGACGAGGTGCGCCGCACCAAGGCGTTCCTCGGCTTCGATCCGGACAAGTTCTTCGTCGCGCCGGACGGCGTGCGCCAGCACTTCACCACCCATATGGGCCAGCGGGGCGCGGACGCACGCGCGCGCTGGGAAGCGCTGTTTGCCGACTACGCCAAGAAGCATCCGGGCGAGGCCAAGCAGATCGAGCAGATCCGCGATCGCGAGTTGCCGGACGGCTGGGACAGCGACATTCCCGAATTCCCGCCAGACGCGAAAGGCATCGCCACGCGCGAACCTCCGGCAAGACGCTGAACGCCATCGCGGCGAAGGTGCCTTGGGTGCTGGGCGGCGCGGCGGACGTAGCCGGCAGCACGAAGGTGATCTTGGACTATCCGGATGCCGGCGAGTTTCAACCTTATGGCGCGCTCGGCGACTATGGCGGTCACAATCTGCGCTACGGCATCCGCGAGCACGCGATGTGCGCGGTGGTCAACGGCATGGTGCTGACGGGTTTACGCGCCTACGACTCTTGCTACCTGATCTTCACCGACTATGCGCGCGGCGCGATCCGCCTCGCCTCTTTGATGGATCTTCCCGTGCTGCATATCTGGACGCACGATTCCATCAGCCTCGGCCAAGACGGCCCGACGCACCAGCCGATCGAGCAGCTCGTCTCGTTGCGCGCGGTCCCCGGCCTCATGGTGATCCGCCCGGCGGACGCCAACGAGACGGTTGAGGCCTTTCGGTTGGCGATGCCGCATAAGAGCCGCCCCGTGGCGCTGATCCTGACACGCCAGGCCGTTCCCACCTTCGACCGCTCGGCGTTCGGCCCGGCGAGCGGTCTGGCGAACGGTGCCTATGTGCTGGCCGACGCGCCGGATGGGAAGCCGGACGTGATCCTGATCGGCACGGGTAGCGAAGTTGCGCTCTGCGTTGCGGCGCGCGACTTGCTCGCCAAGGACAAGATTAAAGCGCGAGTCGTTTCAATGCCTTGCCGCGAGCTCTTCGATGCGCAGGATGAGGCCTATCGCGAGTCGGTGCTGCCCGCGTCCGTCACGGCGCGCGTCACGGTCGAGGAAGCGTCGCCGATCGGCTGGGACCGCTATGCGGGACCCAAAGGGATCGTGCTCGGCATGAATACGTTCGGCCTGTCGGCGCCGCTGAAGGTCGTCTCGGAGCATTTCGGGTTCACGCCGGAACGGGTCGCGGCCGCGGCCAAAATGGCGCTGGGTCTTTGAGAGTCTTTTCGCATTCCGGCGTGCCGGGACGCTCACGGCTGCAAAACGAGGAGAGAAACGATGCAACTCGGCATGATCGGCCTCGGTCGAATGGGCGCCAACATGGTCGTGCGGCTGATGAAGGCCGGCCACGATTGCCACGTCTTCGACACCCACGCCGACGCGGTGAAGGCACTGACGGACAAGGGCGCCAAGGGCAGCACGGATCTGAGCGCGTTCGTCAAAGGCCTCGATAAGCCACGCGCGATCTGGATGATGGTGCCGGCGGGCGCCGTGGACGCGGTGATCGCCGAACTCCTGCCGCTGCTCGAGACCGGCGACATTATCATCGACGGCGGCAACTCCTATTATCACGACGATCTGCGCCGGGCTAAGGCGCTGAAAGAAAAGGGCATCCACTATGTGGACGTGGGCGTGAGCGGCGGCGTTTGGGGCCTCGACCGCGGCTATTGCATGATGATCGGCGGCGAAGACGACGTGGTCACGCGGCTCGATCCCATCTTCAAGACCCTGGCACCGGGCGTCGGCGAGGCAGCGCGCACACCGGGCGCCGCCGGCGAGCCTTCCGCCGCCGAGAACGGCTATCTCCATTGCGGGCCGAACGGCGCCGGACACTTCGTCAAGATGGTGCATAACGGCATCGAGTACGGAATCATGGCCGCCTATGCCGAAGGACTGAACATCCTCAAGAACGGCAATGTCGGAAAGCGCAAGCAAGAGACGGACGCCGAGACCACCCCCTTACGCAATCCCGAATACTATCAATATGACATCAACCTGGCCGAGGTCGCGGAGGTCTGGCGTCGCGGCAGCGTGATCGGCTCGTGGCTTCTCGACCTCACGGCGAGCGCGCTGCGCCATAGCCCCGACCTCGCCAATTTCGAAGGTCGCGTGTCCGACTCCGGCGAAGGACGCTGGACGCTGCAAGCGGCCATCGACGAAG
>NZ_LPWD01000459.1 GCF_001723295.1 Methyloceanibacter marginalis | reverse complement strand
GTGGGTGCGGCGTCCGGGCATCGGGCATTGCGCGGGGCTCGGCCAGGCGCTCGCCAGATTCCACCTCGCCGGCCTCGATTTCCCTCATGACGCGCGAGAACGATTTGTCCCTGCCCGGCTGGCGGACGCTGTTCGACGCGATAGGCGATTCCGCCGACGGCGTGATTCCGGGGCTGAAGGACGCAATCGCGCGCGAGCTCGATTATCTCGCGGCGAACTGGGCGGCGGGCCTGCCGGTGGGCGTGATCCACGCGGACCTCTTTCCGGACAACGTGTTCTTTCTCGACGACAAGGTCTCCGGCCTGATCGACTTCTATTTCGCCTGCAACGACATGCTGGCCTATGACGTGGCCGTGTGCCTCAACGCCTGGTGCTTCGAGCCCGACACCTCGTTCAACATCACCAAGGCGCGGGCCCTGTTGCAGGCCTATGAACGCGAGCGGCCGCTGACCGAGCCGGAGCTCGATGCGCTGCCGCTGCTGGCGCGCGGCGCTGCGCTACGCTTCCTGCTCACGCGCACCTACGATCTCCTGAATACGGACGCGGGCGCGCTGGTGAAAACCAAAGACCCGACCGAGTATTTGCGGAAGCTGCGCTTCCATCAACGCGTGGGCTCGTACCGCGATTACGGTCTCGGGGCACATTGAGCATGGCCGAGCGTCCCAAGGTGGTCATCCATACGGACGGTGCGTGCTCGGGGAACCCTGGGCCAGGCGGCTGGGGGGCGATTCTGGAGTCGGGCGCGCACCGCAAGGAGATCAAAGGCGGCGAGGCGCTGACCACCAACAACCGCATGGAGCTGACCGCAGCCATCGAAGCGCTGGAGGCGCTCAAGGGGGCGTCGGACGTCGACCTCTACACGGACTCGAACTATCTGCGCGGCGGCATCACCAGCTGGATCAAAGGCTGGAAGCGCAATGGCTGGCGCACCGCCGACAAGAAGCCGGTGAAGAATATGGAGCTGTGGCAGCGGCTGGAGCAGGCCGAAGCGCGCCACACGGTCCGCTGGCACTGGGTCAAGGGCCATGTAGGCCATGACGACAACGAGCGCGCCGACGAGCTGGCCCGGGAAGGCATGGCGCCGTTTCTCGCACGGCGCGCCTAACGTCGGCATCCTGAGGCGCGTAAAACGGCCCGCGAAGGATGACGCCCCCTTCGAGGCTCCCCCGGATCAAGTCCGGGGTCGCACCTCAGGGTGACGGCGTTTCCTAGAGCTCCTTGAGAATCGCCTCGGCGGTCGAGACCTCGGCCACGCCCGGGGACTCTTCGGTATGCAGCACCTGGACCACGCCATCGTCCACGACCATGGCGTAGCGCTTGGAGCGCGTGCCGAGGCCGATCCCGCCGCCGTCGAAGTCCATGCCGATCTTCTTGGTGAACTCGGCATTGCCGTCGGAGAGGATCGTGATCTTGCCCTTGGCGCCGGATGTTTCTGCCCAAGCGTCCAGCACGAAGGGATCGTTGACGGCGACGCAGATCACCTCGTCCACGCCCTTCTCCTTGAGCTTGGCGGCATTCTCGACGAAGCCGGGCAGATGCTTCAAATGACAGGTCGGGGTGAACGCGCCGGGGACGGCGAACAGCACGACCTTCTTGCCGCCGAACACGTCCTTGGTGCTCATGCTGTCGATGCCGTCGGGCCCGACGGCCCGGAACGTGGCGTCAGGGAGGCTATCTCCTGTGGCGATGGTCATGCGGGTTACTCCTGGAATGTGGAAGGGCGGATTTGGCGCGCACCATACCGGCTCGAACGCACCGGGCCAAGGCGGCTCAGTCCGTTGACCCCTCCTCCTTTGGGCGGAGGAAGATTTGCACCTTTTGGGGGAAGGTAGAGCTACTCCGCCGTCCAGGTAGTCTCGGCAGAGCCCTTGTCCGAGACAAGCGTGAGGGTGAGAGCTTTCCCCCTGATGGCTTCGGCCTCGGCAGGGGTCATGAAGGACGCGAAGAAGCGTTGTTTGCCGTCTTCGAGCGGTCCAAGCGCTTTGGGAACCGGCAAGAGCACGTGGGGGTTGTCGAAGAACACATCCGTACCCTTGGCCCCTTCGGGGAACAGCGCCTCGATTTCCAGTCCCGGCGCCTCGCCTTCAAACGTGGCCGCGATATGCGCGATCCGGGGCAGCGTCTCGGCATCGGCCTCAAGCGGCACGCGGGACAGCGCCGTCTCAAGGAGCCGCCCATCGCCCTTGCCGAGATCGGGCGGCAGCACCGCCCGAAGCGCCGCCGTGTTCGGGATGCAAAGGTCCTTGCACAGGCCGTAATCGAAGGTCAGCGACAATGTGACGGGCTCGCCTTCCTGCTCCGGCGTGATCTTGACCGGGAACACCACCTCGTCGTCGTAGCCGATCGCCGTGCCATTCGCGTCGGCGAAGCGATGGGGCGCGGGATAGAGCACCTCGGCGCTCTTGAGGTTCTCGGAGCCGGACCAATCGAAGCTGGGCGGCACGCCGGAGTCTCCCGGGTTGCGCCAATAGGTCTTCCAACCCGGGTCCATGCGAAGCTGAACGCCGGCATAGAGCGCAGGCGCGCCGTTACGGGCGACCGTGCCGCTGACCAGACGCGCCTTGGAGCTTGTCTGGCCGGACCAGGCCGATTGCCCCTTGGAGGCGGCAAGGCCGGCGGACCCAAAGCCAATGCCGCAAATCGCGCCAAATGCCAATGCGGCGAGCAGCGCACCCGCGCGGCGTGCAGCGAAGAGTGTTTCGGCCTTAGGGTGATGGATCTTGGGGTGCTGGTTCATGAATGGCTTGAGCATTGGGCGCAAATCTAGCCGCGCCGAGGGCACGGCGCGAGGCTGTGCAGGATCAACAAGCGTCACGGTTTGTGAGGCCCTGCGGCGAGAATGGCACGGCCTGCCTTAATTGGCCGTTGCCTCTTCCCTCGCATTGGAACTGCTGTAGCATGGATGCATGCAAACAGGATCCCATTCCGAGGACGACGGCTACCTGGATGGCCAGCTTCTGGTCGCCATGCCGTCGATGGGCGATCCGCGCTTTTCCCGCTCGGTGATTTATCTGTGCGCGCACTCTTCCGAGGGCGCCATGGGCATCGTCATCAACCAGCGGGCGCCGAATATCAGCTTCACCGAGCTTCTCGAGCAGCTGAACATCGTGCCGACGGAAGACCGCATCTCCGTTCCTTCGGGTTTGAGCGCCATGGCGGTGCATCTCGGCGGGCCGGTGGAGACGGGCCGCGGCTTCGTGCTGCACAGCGCCGACTACTTCAAGTCGGAGAGCACGCTTCCTATCGACGAGAGCGTCTGTCTCACCGCGACGATCGATATCCTGCGGGACATCGCCAAGGGCAGCGGCCCGAACAAGGCGCTGCTTGCGCTCGGCTATGCGGGCTGGGCGCCGGGACAGCTGGAGGACGAGATTCAGTCCAATGGCTGGCTCAACTGCCCCGCCGATCCGGAGCTGATCTTCGATCCGGAGGTCGACCGGAAATACAACAAGGCACTCGGCAGTATCGGGATCGACCCGATCCGCCTCGTCAACGATTCGGGTCACGCTTAGGCGGTGCTCGGTCCCGGCAACGCCGGCAGAGGCTCTGGACTCTGCGACTCGATCTCAAGACCTGACGGCGCATCCGGCTCGGCACGGGCGCGCTCGCGCTGGCGCCGCTTGCGATGGCTGGCAAGCGCCGCGAGGAGCGCAGCCACGTCCTTCGCCGACATCGGCTCCCCGTAATAATAGCCCTGGCCGAACTCGCAGCCGATCGAGCGCAAATAGCTCGCGTCGGCTTGGGTCTCGACGCCTTCGGCGACCACCTCCTTGCCGAGCTCATGAGCCAAGGCCACGACCGAGCGCAGGATGAGCGGCGTCTGGCCGTCGAGCGCGCTCTCACTCACGAGCGAGCGGTCCACCTTAATAACGTCGAAGGGGAAGCGGTGCAGATAGCTCAACGAGCTATAGCCGGTGCCGAAATCGTCGAGGGCCAGACTCGCGCCGTAGGCCTTGAGCCAAGTGAGAATCTCGACCGCGCGCTCCGGGTTCTCCATGACAAGCGACTCGGTGATCTCGAGCTTCAGCGTGCCCTTTGGTACGGACTCCCGGGCGAGCATGAGCCTGATCTCCTGAACCATGTCCTGGCGGAAGAGCTGGCGGCTCGAGACGTTCACGCTGACGAAGAGCGGGTCGCGGTCGCGCGGCAAGACCCGATGCCAGCTCGCGGCTTGTTCCAAAGCCTGGTTCAGCACGTAGCTGCCGAGATCGACAATGAGCCCGGACTCCTCGGCGAGTGGGATGAAGTCGTCCGCCGCAAGGCGCCCCCGGGTCGGATGGTCCCAGCGTAAGAGCGCTTCGAAACCGGCAAGCTGATTGGATGCGAGCCGTGTGATCGGCTGGTAGAGGACCGAAATTTGCTGCCGGTCGAGCGCCATGCGCAGCTCGCTTTCCAGCGGCAAATGGCTCTCGTCCTCGGTGCGCATGGCCGCATTGAAAATCTCGATGCGGTCCGCCCCGCTGCGCTTAGCGCGCAACATGGCGATCTCGCCGTCGCGCAGCATGTCTTGCGACGTCATATGCGTTCCGTCATGCACGACAATGCCGATCGAGGCGGTGAGGATGATCTCCTTGGCGCTGATCTTCATCGGCGTGCGCAAGGCCCGGCGCACACGCTCGGCCAAGGTTGCGACGTGATGGGGATCGCTGTCCGAGATCAGCAGAATGGCGAATTGATCGCCGCCAAGACGTGCGAGCGTGTCTTGCGGATTGAGATGACGACCGAGGCGGCGGCCGAGCGTCAGCAGCATCGAGTCGCCGATGACGAGCCCAAAGCTCTTGTTGACGTTCTTGAAGCGATCGATGTCGATGAACAGAACCGTGGGCCGGTTGGATTGGCCTTCGGCCGCGCGGGTGATTGCGCCCTGCAGGCGATCCATGAACAGCTCGCGATTGGGGAGACCGGTGAGGCTGTCATGCACCGCATCGTGCATCAGCCGCTCATGGGAGCGCTTGAGCCCGGTCACATCGCGCAACAGGCCGACGCAACGCAGCAACCGCACATTCTCGTTTGGCGCCGCATGGGCGCGCAGATCGTACCAGAGATAGGTGCCGTCGTGACGGCGCAGGCGGAAGTCGGTCTGAAGATCTCCGCCCTGCTTCTCTTGAAGCGACCAGAGCATGAGCCGGAAGCGTTCGCGATCCGAGGCGTGCATATGCTGGAGGAATTCCTCGACCGTAACGTTGAGCGCGCCCGGGTCGAGCCCCAGCTCCTTCTCGATGTCGCTGTCCACGGTGATGACGTCGCGGCCCGCGTGCCACTGGAAGACGTGGGTGCCCGAGCCGTCGACGGCGAGCGATTTCATCTGCACGAGACTCGGCGGACCGAGGCTTACGCTGCCGCCGCCGGTGCGGAAGGCGAACTGGGTGACGGTGAAGCCGAGCAGCACCAGTATCAGCACGAGGCCCGCGACCAGGCCGGAGACGACGACCTCGCCGGAGAGCTTGCCGAACACGATCATCGAGGCCCCCAAGAGCCAAACGATCAGCAGCATCCAGCTCGGGATCAGCGACATGGCGCGGTCCTGACCGCGCAAGGCGAAATAGCCGATGAGCACGGTGCCCACGCCGGCCGAGCAGCAGCGTCGAGCGCGCGCGAGGCCGGAGGCGGTCTGCGGGTCGATGATGGCGACGACGATCAGCGCGAACTGCGCGGCGATCCAGCCCCAGAACATGGTCTTGATCCACACATGCCACAGGCCGATGCGCAAGAACGTGTAGAGGAACAGCACGAGGCTCGCGGCGAGGCCGGCTTCAGCGGCGGCGCGATAGACGGCCGTGCGGTCGGGGCCGACGGGGAACAGCTTGTTCCAAAATCCGAAGTCCACGCAGAAATAGACGAGCGCGGCCCAGGCGACGAGCGCGGTGGCCGGGAAAATGGCGCGGTGGTTCGCCGCGAAGATCGCGGTGAGGAAGATGGCGAGCAAGCCGGTGATGCCGAGCAGCACGCCGTTGAACAGCATGCGATCCTGTTGCTTGGCTTGGTAAGCGTTGGAGTTCCATAGCGTGAGCCGCGGCACCTTCGTGGAGGCGAGCTCGGCGGCGTAGGTCACGGTCTGACCAGGCTCGATATTGAGCCGGAACATATCGGCGCGATCGCTTTTCAGCGGCTCGGGCCGGAAGCCGAGCGACGGCGTGACCGCGGTGATGCGCGGCGCGTCGAGCTCGGGACGGAACACGCCGGAATTGGCGAGCGTGTAGCGCGGCGCCACAAGCCAGCGCACGATGCGCTCGTCCGTCGGGTTCGACAGGGCGAAGACCAGCCAGCTCGGGTTGGTGCCGGGCGTGGAGGCCTGCACGGCCATGCGGCCGATATAGCCATCGGGGCCAGGCGCCGTCTCGATCTGGAGCCGGTCGCCGCGGCCTCGTAGAGCTCGCCCTTAGCGGTGATGTCGGTCACAGGCGCGGCCGGGTCTACGGGGATGGCCTCGATGGCGTGGGCAAGCCCGGGCAACAGCGTGACCGCAAGGAGCAGCGCCCAAGCAAACGCGCACGCCCCGCCCTGGCGTTTCAGCCAGGACGCAGCGCCCTTGGCGCAAGCTGAGGCGTTTCTCGCCACCATCTCTCCCCCGGCCCGATCCGCCCTAACCGCGCGGATCGGAATCAAGCAGCGCGTAGAGCAGATGATCCTGCCAGGCGCCGTTGATACGCAGATACCGTCTCGCGAGACCTTCGCGCTTGAATCCTGTTCTCTCCAGCAACCGCATCGACGCGGCGTTAGTCGGCAGGCACGCCGCCTCGAGCCGGTGCAGCTCGAGCGAGTCGAACACAAACGGCACGACGGCCCGGACGGCCGACGTCATGTACCCTTGATTGGCGTATTTGGCGCCGACCCAATAGCCGAGCGTACAGGACTGGGTCACGCCTCGGCGGACGTTGCAGAGGGTGAGTCCGCCGACCAGCGCATCGCTATCCACGTCGTGGATAAACAATGCGTATCCCACGTCCTCGCGCAGGTCGCGCAGGTAATGGCGCACGCGGCGGCGGAACGAGGCACGGGACAACTCGTCCGGGGCCCAGAGCGGCTCCCACGGCATGAGGAAGTCGCGGCTGGATGCCCTGAGCTCGGCCCAAGCCGGATAGTCCGACATTTGCGGCGTGCGCAATACGACCCGTCCGGACTCGATGACCGGTCCAAAATCACTTGGGGAGGCAGCTCGCAGCAAGGCCATCGATCACCCTCTTCAGGCAGCTTTGCTCGCCGGAACGGTAAATTTCCCGGCCACGGCTTCGAATCTTGCAACATTAAGGATGGGCCCCACCGTGGCAAGGCTAAGCGGCGAGAGAAGAACCCTCTGAAGCATCGCTTGCAGATCGGCGACCTCGACCCTTTCGATCCGCTCGATCAACTCGCGGGGGGACAAGATGCGGCCATGAAACAGGACGTGCCGGGCGAGCTGCTCGGCGCGGCCGCTCGAACTCTCGAGCCCGGCCAGGAGCCCCATCTTGAGCTGCGCCTTGACCCGGTCGACCTCGGCCTGGGCAAAGCCGCGCTCGGCCGCCTGTTCCAGCTCGCCGCGGATCACCGCGAACAGCTCGTCCGCCTTGTCGGGCGCGCCCGCGGCGTGGATGATGAACATGCCGCTGTCGGTGAGACCCATCGAAAAGGCATAGACGGAATAGCAAAGCCCGCGCCGCTCACGGACCTCCTGGAACAGCCTGGAGGACATGCCGCCGCCAAGCGCACCGGCGAGGGTTTGAGCCGCGAAATAGTCCGCGTGATGGTAAGGCGGCGCCTCGAGGGCGAGCATGAGTTGGGTCTGTTCGAAAGGCCTGTCGGACTGCTTGGTGCCGCCGAGATAGATCGCCCTTTGGGGCTGGGGGGATGCCTGCTCGGGCAGCGCCGACAACCAGCGCTCGGCCTCGGCAAGGAGCTCTGCGTGATCCACGGCGCCGGCCGCGGCCAGAACCATGTTGGGTGCATGATACTGGGCGGCGAGATAGGCGCCGAGATGGGCCCGGTCGAACCGGCTCACGCTTCTCGGCGGTGCGAGAATGGAGCGGCCCACGGGCTGGTCGGGGAAGGCCGCCTCGGAGATGAAGTCGTAGACGATGTCCTCCGGCGAATCCAAGCTGGCGGCGATCTCTTGGAGGATGACGTCGCGTTCGCGGTGAAGCTCGTCGCTGTCGAAGCGCGGTTCGAGGATGATGTCGCTCAGAATGTCGAGTGCGAGCGGCACGTCCTTGGGCATGACGCGTGCGTAATAGCCGGTGGAGTCGACGGAGGTGGCGGCGTTGATATCCCCACCGACCGCCTCGATCTCCTCGACGATGTCACGGGCGCTGCGCCGCGCGGTTCCCTTGAAGGCCATGTGCTCCAGGAAATGCGCCGACCCCATGCTCGGCTTGTCCTTCGGAGCGGCTGCCGGCGCGACCCAGATCCCAAGCGATACGGTCTCGACCTCGGGCATGGTGTGGCTAACCACGGTGAGCCCATTCTTGAGGGTCGAGCGTTCCGCGCTCACGCCTGGACCTCCGTGGCGGCCGTCGCCGCGCGGCCGTGGCGAACGATGAAATCGGCGACGGCGGCGAAGTCGGCGGGCAGCACAGTGCAGCGTTCGTCCTGACCGAGCTTCAGCTTGAGCCGCTCCGGCTGCTCCGGCAGACGGCCGCAAGCGCGCTCGACCGCGTCGGG